>CAZFOP010000010.1:0-21362 GCA_964520085.1 uncultured Solibacteraceae bacterium
TGCATGCTGCGCTTCCGGCCCATCATGATGACCACCGTGGCGGCGCTGTTCGGCACGCTGCCCATCGCGCTCGGCTACGGCGAAGGCGGCGATGCGCGCCAGCCGCTCGGCCTGGCGGTGGTGGGAGGCCTGGTAGTCAGCCAGTTCCTCACGCTCTACATCACGCCGGTGATTTACGTCTACATGGAACGCCTGAGCGGCCAACCGGCTGGCGCGGTGGTGCAGCGGGAAGCGCAGGCGACGACTTAGGCGCGCCGCGCGAAGGCACCGGCACGCTCCTCTGCGGCGAGGCAGCGCTGACTTCGCGTGTTACGACCCGGCCAGGAACTCGTTGACCGCCCGGGCGAACACCTCGGGCTGCTCGTCGAAAACGAAATGCGTTCCGCCCGCTATGCTGACGAATTTGTGGTTGGCGAAGCGCGCGGCGAAATTCCGGCTGACCGATTCCGGTTGCAGATCGGCGCCGCCGTGAATCACCAATACCGGCGCCTGTACGGCGCCGAAGGCCGCGCGGTAATCGTGGTGCGCGCCCATGCTGCAATAGATGCCGAGCGGCTCGTAGCCAGCCGAATCCGGCGCGGAGGTGCCGCGCGGCGCGCCGGCGGCTCCCCAGAACTTGGCCAGGCCGCCGTAAAAGGCCGACGACTCCTCTTCGCTGCGCGCGAAGGCATGGCGGAAGTCGAAGTACTCGGCCAGGTACCGTTCGTATTCCGGCTTCATCTCCGCCGGGAGACGGCGGCGCACCAGCTCGAACAAATCGCTATCGTCGCCAGCCTTCTTGGGCAACACGGACAGGTCGGCGGGCGCTACGCAGATCAGCGCGCGCACGTGCTCGGGGAACTCGGCTGCCCACAGCGCGGCCAGTTCCGCGCCGAACGAGTGGCCGATCACGATCATCTTGTCTACGTCCAGTATGCGGCGGATTCGTTCGATGTCGCCCACCTGTGCCGGCAGGCCGAGCGTGCGGTTCGCCATGTGCATGTTCTCGTACATGTTGCGACCGATGAACTCGTGGATTGGCCGGGTGGAGCGCCCGCAGCCGCGCTGGTGATAATAGATCACCCGATACGGTAGCAGCGCACCGGCGCGCCATGGCTCGGCGGGCGGGAACCCTGGGCCGCCATGCACGACCAGCACCGGCGTGCCCGCGCCCTGCTCGAAGTGATAGAGTTCGATACCCGGCGCCATCAACCACCGTCCCGCCACGGCCGGCGGAGGCGTCAGCGGCTCGGTCACATCCTTGCCCGCCCGCACATCGCCCGGCTGGTACAGCGGCCCGGTCATCCGGTGCCATATCCAGAGACCCGCCACACCAACGACCAGGATAAGAACTGCGACGCTAACTAATACCTTCACCATACTCACTCCGTGCAATTGAGAATCACGTGCCGTGCAAGACGCATCGTAAGCAGTTTAGCCAAAGCGGGTCTGGAATGCTTGATATTTCTTGCTAAAGGTGGCGCAAGGTCCTGGGCCGCTGGACCGGTACTTCGACCGTCGGATTCGATTCCGTGAAAAGACCGCTCCCTCCGGTCGCGGCTCCGTTGCGCGATCGGAGCCGCGGCCGGAGGGAGCGGTACGCGGCATCAGGAACCACATCGAGCGGTCGAAGACGTAGCGCGCGCCTTGGCAGAGCCCGAGGCTAACCGTGTCCCGCCTTTCCCGGCTCAGCGAACGGTCATTGCCAGGCGCTAACGTTTTGGACTGTTTAAGATCTCTAATTAGACTTACAATTGCGAGGGAGCCATAAATGGGGAAGCGGAAAATCGTGGCGGCGCTATTGTGTCTGGCGGCGGTATGCGGCGCGGCAATCCTCTGGCCGGCGATCAAGCATATAGCAATTCAGCGGAAGCTCGGCGCGACTGCGAAGCAATACCGCGCACGCGCCGACCGCGGCGACGCGGAGGCTGAATACCGGCTTGGCTCCGCGTACCGCCTCGGCGAAGGCGTGCGGCAAGATTATGCGGAGGCCGTCCGCTGGTATCGCAAGTCCGCCGGCCAGGGAACCGCTAAAGCTCAGTATGACCTGGGTTACCTCTATTATTACGGCCAAGGGGTGCCTCAGGATAACGCCGAGGCTGTCCGCTGGTTTCGCAAGGCCGCCGATCAGGGCCTTCCGGGGGCTCAATGCGCACTCGGGTCGGCGTACTACCTGGGCAGAGGAGTGGCTCAGAACTACGCCGAAGCTTTTCGCTGGTACCGTAAAGCCGCCAATCAGGGTGACGCAACGGGTCAGTATGGCGTTGCCTACATGTATGAACAAGGCGCGGGCGTGCCCTGCGATTATGCCGAGGCCGTCCGCTGGGCGCGCATGGCCGCCGAGCAGGGAGACGTGAGAGCTCAGGATGCCCTGGGATACGCGTATCGCTGGGGCCAAGGAGCGCCGCAGAGCTACACCGAAGCGGCGCGCTGGTACCGCAAGGCCGCCGAACAAGGTGACCCAGCGGCCCAACTTTTTCTCGCCGACGCGTATCGCCGGGGACAAGGGGTGCCACGGAACTACGTTCAAGCTGCCCATTGGTTTCTGACGGTGATCGGACCAATTACGCTTCACTCCGAACGCCGCCAGGGCTGGACAACCCTTGTCGCACTCTTGTCGCTCCTGGCGTCCTTGGTGGTGTCTCGGCGCCGCTGGGGACTTCCCAAGTGGTTGGCTTCGGCGTTGATATCCTTTGGCGGCGCGGTCTATGTGCTCCACTTGGCGTTGAGGCCGCGATGCTGCTGGCCTGGGCGCACTTTCGGCATCGCCTTCTTCGCGACGATGGCGGTAGCGTACGCGTACGCGGCGGTAATCGAAGCCGTGCGCGCAAGGAAGCGCGGGTCGGGCCCAGGCCAACCGCCGACGGCGCCGACAGAGACCACGGCCAGTCTTGCGTAGCGCGTTCCCGGTCCCGTGAACAAAAGCGCCGCGTGGCGCAGGCGGTCCTGCTTCCAGCGTCGCCATTCGTCGCGACGTTTCCTGGCAACGGTGGAGTGAGGATCTCATCGAACCTAACAAAGAAATGTCGAGATGAATCTCGACACAGCAGGCCTGGAGGCCTGCGCCACGGTTACCCGTGCCGAATTACTAACACGTCGCCGTCCTTGACTAAGTACTCTTTGCCTTCCAGGCGGAGGAGGCCTTTTTCGCGCACGCCGGCGTAGCCAGAGTGATCGACCAGGGCTTGCCAGTTGACAACTTCGGCGCGGATGAATTTCTTTTCGAAATCGGAATGGATGGCGCCGGCGGCTTTCACGGCGGGACTGTTCATGGGGATGGTCCAGGCGCGGCATTCGTCTTCGCCGGCGGTTAGGAAACTCATCAGGCCAAGCAGCGAGTAAGTCGCGGAAATCAGCCGCTCGAGGCCGGATTCCTTGAGGCCGTAGCTGGCCAGATAGTCGGCCTGCTCGGCGGGCGGCAGCTCGGCGAGTTCGGCCTCGATCTTGCCACAGACCGCGGTCACAGCCGTATGCGCGCGTCCGGCGAGCGGGCCTTCGCGATATTCGCGCTCGCGTTCGGCCATCCGGCCGGCATCGCCTTCGCCCAGGTTCAAGACATACAGCACAGGCTTGCGCGAGAGGAACTGAAAGCCGCGGATGCGTTTCTCGTCGTCGGCATCGAGGTCGAGCTGGCGCAGCGGCTGGTTCTTTTCGAGTGTGGCCTGGCAGCGGGTCAGTAAGTCGAATTCGCGGTCTAACTCGGGATTCTTGATTTTCTTGCGATCCTTATCGAGACGCTCCAGGCGCTTTTCGATCACCGCGAAATCGCTGAGGATGAGTTCCGTTTCGACGTCCTCCATATCGCGCAGCGGATCGACCGAGCCCTTCTCATGCGGCACGGTTTCATCTTCGAACAGGCGTAACACGTGGGCGAACGCGTCGCCCACGCGCAGGCTGGCGACGTAAGCCGGGTCGCGCAAGCTCTCGCGCGATACCGATGGCATGTCCACATATTCGACCGTGGCATGGGTGACTTTGGGCGGCTCGAAGAGGCGGCCGAGCGCTTCCAGGCGCGTGTCCGGGACCTTGGCGACACCGGTGCGCGCGGCGGTGGAACCCATGCGGGTTTCGTGGTGAACGCCGGTGAGGATGGCGAACAGAGAGGTCTTGCCCGTCATGGGCAAACCGATGATGGCAGTCTTCATAAAGGCGTATCTTTACAGGGGTACTTCCACCTGGGTGAGAATTTGTTCGATGATGCGCTCGCCCGCGTCGGCGCGGCGCTCGACCAGCGTGTTACGCGTGTTGATGACCACGCGGTGGGCGAAGACGGGCACGGCGAGGCGCTTGACGTCGGCCGGCGTCGCGAAGTCGCGGCCTTCGAGCAGGGCGAGCGCCTGCGCGGCCCGATAGAGCGCCTGCGCGCCGCGCGGGCTGACGCCGAGCGCGAGCGATTCGTGATGGCGCGACTGCTCGACGATGGCGAGGATGTAATCGACCACGGCATCGTCGACAACCACCGCGTGCGCCGCGTCCTGGATGCGGAGAATGTCGTCCGCTACCAGGCCGCTCGCGGCCGCTTCGGGCAGCGGCCCGGCGGACTGGCGGACGATTTCGCGTTCGCTGGCCGTGTCCGGATAGCCGATGCGCAGCCGCATGAAGAAGCGGTCCAATTGCGATTCCGGCAGCGGGTACGTGCCATGATGCTCGACCGGATTCTGCGTGGCGATCACCATGAACGGGCGCGGCAGGGAGTGCGGATGCCCGTCAATGGTGACCTGGCTCTCGTTCATGGCTTCGAGCAGCGCAGATTGCGTCTTGGGCGTGGTGCGGTTGATTTCGTCCGCCAGCAGAAAGTTGGTGAAGATGGGGCCCGGCTTGAACTCGAACGTTTCCGTCTGCAAGTTATAAATCGTGACACCGAGCACATCGCTGGGCAGCATGTCGCTGGTGAATTGGAGGCGGTGGAAACGGCAGGCGATGGCGCGCGCCAGGGCCTGCGCCAAAGTGGTCTTGCCCACGCCGGGCACGTCTTCGATCAGCAAGTGGCCGCGCGCGACGAGGCAGACCAGCGAAAACCGGATGACTTCCGGCTTGCCGCGAATCGCCGACCCGAGCGCCGCTTCCAGCGCGTCGAAGCTGGGGAGAGCGCGAGGCGGGATTACAGCCGGAGAAGCGACCAACGGTTCCCGCTCGGTCATTATAAAGTCATCATACTAGACCGGCGCAGGCCGGGGGAAACGACGGGCAAGCTAAAGCATGCCCCACCAATGCCTTGCGTGCAGCCGGGTGGGGCATGCTTTAGTTTGCCCGGGCCACCGGAAAATGGAACGCCAACCGCGTCGAAGCCGCGTGGCCGGTGGCATTTCGAGAGTAAGGCGGTGTCGTGAGCACGGTCCCCATTCGCTCGCCAGTCGCTATCGCAGCGTCGTAGGCCGCCCTCGCGATGCGGGCGATCACTGACTCCCGTGTCGCTTCGTCCGCACTCGAGTCCGTCACAAAAATGGCGATCGCCAGGCGACGCCCGTCGGGCAGCGTGATCAGGCCGATGTCGTTTGTGGCATGCGTCAAGCCGTTGTCTGTGAATGAGGTTCCCGACTTGTGCTGGACCAGCGTGCCGGCCGGTAGCCCTCCCTTGATGCGGCGGGCCCCAGCGGGCGAATCGCGCATCCAGCCGAGCAGCGCCGCGGTGTGCGCGGGCGTAAGCGGTGATTGCTCGTCGAGCCGCCGGAGCAATGCGACCGCCGCGGCCGGTTCCCACCAGTTGCGATACTGCGCCGTCACGTCGCGAAACAGTCCGGCTTCGTTGTCTTCTAGATGGAAACCGCCGCCAGCTTTGCAGTAGGCATCCACCACGGCCGGTCCGCCGATCGTTCGCAACACCACGTCGGCGGCCACATCATCGCTCACCGAGACCGCCATGCGGAGCAACTCCCCCAGCGGAACGTCCACCTCAGCGGAGGGGTACTTGTCCTGGAGTGGGCTGTAGGTGTGGGGCAGGATGCGGTCGCTGGCGCGGAAGCGTATAGCTTGGTCGAGCGAAAGCTCGCCTTCCTCGACCAGGTGGAGCGTGGCAATCGCCAGCGGGAGCTTGAAGACCGATTGCATGGGCGGGTGCGCATGGGGGTTCAAGTCGCAACTAAGCGCCGTGTCCGGCAACGAGCAGGCCACCGATACCCGACCCTGCGCGTCCGCCGCAATCGCGGCAATCTGCCGCTCCAACGCCGGTTGTGCCACGAGAGGCGTGGCTAACAGGATTACAGACATCCTTATGCGCATCACCTAATAATCGCAAATTGTGCACGCCCGAATGACGGGTCTGGCCCGATCGGCGTTGTTCTCCCGTGTCCGTGATCGCCAGCTACTCTCCGCCGCGCCCCACCAGCACCTTCCACGCCCGGCGCGCGACGATCAGCTCTTCGTTTGTCGCCAGGGCCAGCACCGTGACGGGCGAATCTTCGGTGGAGACGGCGCGGTCGCCTGCGCCGGTCTCGTTTCGTTCGCGATCAAGATGAATGCCAAGGAATTCGAGGCCCTCGCAGCAGGCGGCACGCAGGCGGGCGGAGTTTTCGCCGATGCCGCCGGTGAAAGCGACGGCTTCAATCCCGCCCATGGCAGCGGCGTAGGCGCCAATGGTTTTCTTCACCTGGTAGACGAAGACAGCCAGCGCGAGCGCAGCGTCGCGGTTGCCAGCCGCAGCGGCGGCTTCCAGGTCGCGCACGTCGCCGCCGGCGATTCCGGAAAGGCCGGCCAGGCCAGCCGTCTGCGCCAGTTGGCGGCGCACTTCCGCGACGTCCCAGCCGCGCCGCTCCATCATGTAGAGCACGGCGAACACATCCACGTCGCCGGAGCGGGTGGCGTTTTCCAAACCCGATTGCGGCGAGAATCCCATCGTGGTGTCGACGGAATGCCCGCCGGCGATGGCGCAGATAGACGAGCTGCCGCCCAGGTGGCAACTCACCAGCTTCACATCGCGGCCCAGCAGTTCGCGCATGCGGCCCGCGATGAACTGGTGCGAGGCGCCGTGAAATCCGTACTTGACCACGCCTTCGGCGCGCCAATCGGCGGGGACGCCGTAGAGACTCGCGTGCTCCGGCATGGTCCGGTGAAACTCCGGTTCGAACGCGCACACGATGGGCAGGCCGGGCATGGCCTTTTCGAACGCTTCGATGGCCGCCAGGTAGATCGCGTTATGGAGGGCCGCGGCCGCCAGATACCGCCGCATGGCAGCGAGCACGGCCGCATCTACCAGGAACGTGCCACGGTAATCCGGCCCGGCATGGACGGCTTTGAGCGCGATGGCATCGATCGGGATGCCGGCGGTGGCGATCTGCGCCAGGGCAGCGCCGTAATCCGTCACGCGTTCCAATTTGCCCTTGGCCAACACCGTTTCGCCGGGCATTGCAAGAATCTGGTACTTGAGCGACGTCGAGCCCAGATTCGGTACGAGCAGGTTCATGAGATTCCAGTTTAAGGCAGCGGTGGAAATGGAAGGTGCGACGGAGGGATGGATTGAGAAAACTAAAAGCAAACGACGGGCAAGCTAAAGCATGCCCCACCCGCCACGTCGTAATATAGGATTTATCGCCCGAAAGGAATCATCCGCTTTGACCGCCACTACCACACTCGACGATTTGTGCATCAACACCATCCGCATTCTCTCCGCCGATGCGATTCAGAATGCGAACTCGGGGCATCCGGGCCTGCCGATGGGCGCAGCCGCGATGGCTTTCACGCTGTGGACGCAGTTCCTCAAGCACAATCCCAAGGATCCGAATTGGTTCGATCGCGACCGTTTCGTCCTCTCGGCCGGTCACGGCTCGATGTTGCTGTACAGCCTGCTGCACCTGACCGGTTACGATCTGCCGCTCGATGAGCTGAAGCGCTTTCGCAAGCTGGGCAGCAAGACGCCCGGCCATCCGGAGCGCGGGCACACGGCCGGCGTCGAGGTCGCTACCGGACCGCTGGGCCAGGGCTTCGCCAATGGTGTTGGCATGGCGATTGCCGAGGCGTGGCTAGCGGCAAAATTCAACCGGCCGGGGCACCGGATCATCGACCATTTCCTCTATGCCATTTGCGGCGATGGCGACCTGATGGAAGGCATCACGCAGGAAGCGGCTTCGCTGGCAGGCCACTTGAAGCTGGGAAAGCTGATTTACCTTTACGATAACAACCACATTTCGTTAGGAGGCGCGACGCGCCTGATCTTCACCGAGGATGTCGCCAAACGTTTCGACGCTTATGGCTGGCACACGCTCCCGGTGGAGGATGGCAACGACACGGCCGAAGTCGCCGCCGCCATTCGGGAAGCCCAGGCCGACAGCCGGCCTTCGCTGATCCTGGTGCGCACGCACATCGGCTATGGCAGCCCGCACAAGCAGGACAGCTTCAACTCGCACGGCGCGCCGCTGGGCGAAGAAGAATTGCTGGCGACCAAGAAGGCGCTGGGCTGGCCGAGCACGGAAAAGTTCTTCATTCCGCCCGAAGCGCTGGCGCACTTCCGCGAGGCAATCGAAAAAGGTGCCAAGGCGCAGCAGGACTGGCAGAGCCGCTTTGCCGCATACCGCAAGGAATTTCCCGCCGAAGCGGCGGAGCTGGAGACGATGATCGCCGGCAAGCTGCCCGCGGATTGGGCGGCGGGTCTGCCAACCTGGAAGCCGGGCGATAAGGCGATCGCAACGCGCGTGGCCGGCGGCCTGGCGTTGAACGCGCTGGCGCAGCGCATCCCGAACCTGATGGGCGGATCGGCGGATCTCAATCCATCCACCGAAACCGCGCTGAAAGGGCTGGGCGACTTCCAGCCGCCCGAGTCCGAAGGCCCCGGCATAGCGGGCGCGGTGGGAGGCGAGTGGAGTTACGGCGGACGCAACGTGGCTTTCGGCGTGCGCGAGCTGGCGATGGGCGGGGCGGTCAACGGCATGGCGGCGCACGGCGGCGTGCTGCCGTTCAGCGCCACCTTCATGGTGTTTTCCGATTACATGAAGCCAGCCATCCGCCTGGGCGCGCTGAGCCAGTTGCGCGTCATCTACGTTTTCACACACGACAGCATCGGTGTGGGCGAAGATGGCCCCACGCACGAGCCGGTGGAACAGATGGCCGGCCTGCGCGCGATACCGGGCCTGACGCTGCTGCGGCCCGCCGATCCCACCGAGACCGCCGAAGCCTGGGCTTTCGCCGCCACGCACAACGGCCCGTCGCTAATTGTTTTGACGCGGCAGAACGTGCCGCACCTCGACCGTTCCGGGGCCAAGGACCCCGGCGTGGTGCGCGGCGGCTACATTCTGGCGGAGGCAGCCGGCGGCGCGCCGGAGGTGATTCTCATCGGCACCGGGTCAGAGGTAACGCTCTGCATGCAGGCTCGCGAGAAGCTGGCCGTCCAAGGCGTGCACGCGCGTGTGGTGAGCCTACCGAGTTGGGAGCTATTCGACCGGCAGGACGCGGCGTACCGCGAGAGCGTGCTGCCCAAGGGGATTCGCAAGCGCGTCACCGTCGAGGCCGGCGCCACAATGGGCTGGAGCCGCTTCGCTGGGGACGAGGGCGTGGTGATCGGCCTGGATCGCTTCGGCGGGTCCGCTACCGGCGCCGAATTGATGCAGCACTTCGGCTTTACTGCGGAACGCGTTACCGCCGCCGCGTTGGGGCTACTCGGCCGCAGTTAAGACGAGGTGTGAGTTTTGATACTCTCCGGGCGAACTAACGAGTCCGCCCGGCGCCATTTACACCAGCGCTGAAGAGCCATCCCATTGGGGCCGTCCGCATCTTACAATATAGGGGTGAAACTTAACCCCGCGATACCCGAAACCTGCTGGCGCCCTCATTCCAGCATGTCCATTGTCACCTTAAGACTGGCATGTGTCGCTCTGCTCGCGATAGCCGCTATGGCGGCGACGCCTCCCAGGCCGTCTATCCCCGGCCGCCACTCTGCAGCGTCGCCGGTTTTCCGGCCTTTTATTCCAGACCACTACGTCGTGGTACTCGAGGACGCGCCCGTGTCGGCACGCTTTCCGGGGCAGTCAGAAGCCGTCTCTTCGGCTGCCGGCGATTACCGACGGCAGATCGAAGCCAGGCAGGCGGCGGTCGCGAGCGAACTGATTAGCCGGCACATCCAAGTCACCAGCCAGGTGTCGCACCTATTGAATGCCCTCTTCGTTTCGGCGCACGGGCACAGCATCGACGAGTTGCGCGCCATCCCCGGCGTGAAGTCGGTGACGCCCATGCGCCGCATGAAGGCGCATCTCAATCGCGCCCTGCAATTAACGAATGCGTCGAACGCATGGAACGCATCGGGGGTGGGTGGCCAATCGAACGCGGGCAAGGGAATCAAAATCGCAATCCTCGATTCCGGAATCGACCTCACGAACCAGGCGTTCCAGGATTCGTCGCTCTCCATGCCGTCCGGCTTTCCCCTGTGCAGCGGCTTTCCCGGCTCCGGCACCTCGTGCAGCACCTATACCAACAGCAAGGTAATCGTGGCGCGGAGTTACATGCAGGCATTGGGCGCCGGGAGCGGCGCGGCGAACTCGGAACCCGACGATCCGTTTCCGCACG
This sequence comes from uncultured Solibacteraceae bacterium, assembly GCA_964520085.1. Taxonomy (GTDB): domain Bacteria; phylum Acidobacteriota; class Terriglobia; order Bryobacterales; family Bryobacteraceae; genus Bog-375. The sequence goes on from CAZFOP010000010.1 coordinate 10,468, forward strand.
ATCGTTACGGCCACGGCACGGCCACGGCCATGGTAGCGGCGGGCAATACCATCACGGCGCCGGCTATCTCGACCGGCGGATCGGCCATCGGCATGGAGGGAATGGCGCCCAAGGCCTATATCGGCGTCTACAAAATTGCGAACACGTTTGGCTTTACCAGTGAGGAGGCGGTAACGCTGGCGCTCGAAGACGCCGTGAAAGATGGCATGGACGTCATCTTTGTGCCATACGGGGCGTTGGCGCTTTCCGATTGGGCCCACGATCCGATGGCTTCCGCGGCGGAGCAGGCGGCGACCACGGCCCGGCCCGCCGGCTCGCTATCCAGCACGATTGCCATTCCAGTTCTCGTGTCAGCCGCCGGCAACGATGGAGGGCTCGGGACTCTGTACAACTATCAGTACCCGAATTTCAACACCATCAGCTCGCCTTCCAACGCGCCCGATGTGATTTCCGTAGGCGCCAGCACCAACTCGCACATCATGCAACCGAGCGTGAGCGCCACAGCGGCGGGCGCGCCATCCAACGTCAAGAACATCGTCGCGCTGGCGGGCGACTCTTATTTCTACTTCTCCGACGCGGGCGCTAACATCGCTCCGCTGGTGGATGTATCTCAGAAGGGTGACGCCACGGCGTGCACCGCCCTGCCGGGCGGAGCGCTGAAGAACTCCTTCGCCTTGATCGCTTATAGCACGTGCGGCTACGACACCCCGGCGCTTAATGCGCAGAACGCCGGCGCGGTCGGTTACATCTTCGTTCTGCCGGCCGGAACAGCCGTGGCGCCATTCGACGCGGGCCCAACGGGCATTAACGAAAACGGTCCTTCGGTGGCGATCTCCAGCGCCGACGGCGGGAACCTGAAGACGTACATCGATCAGAATCCCGGCCAGCAGGTCACGATGGATTTGGGCGGCCAAGAGGAGGATGTCAGCACGCTGAACCAGTTCTGGGTTTCCCAGGGCTATGGCTCGCTCGCCGCGAACATGGTGCCGAGCTATTCGTCCTTCGGCCCCACACCGGATGGCCAGCTCAAACCGGATATCGTGGCCACTGGAGGCTGGGATCCTTCCTTCTATCTTTACGGCGGTTTCTACGTGCCGACGCAGAGCTTCGATGCGTACGATTCCCCACTTTACAGTGCCAACGGATTCATGGCGGTGGATGGCACGAGCTTTTCCGCGGCGCTGACGGCCGGCGCGGCAGCGGTTGCGATTCAGGCGCACCCGGGCCTCGCGCGGGGCACGCAGGTGCGATCGTTGATCGTCGATTCGACGGCCCAGACGGTGACTACGGACGATTCCGCCAATCCGGTGGATGCGGAGTGGATTGGCGCCGGCCTGCTCGACGCAGGGGCTGCCGCCAGCGCTGCCGTTACAGCCGAGCCCACAGCGGCTGGCGGCAGTGGGGCCACGATCTCGTTCGGCATTGTGCAGTCCAGTTCGCTGCCAATATCGAAAACCATCACGCTGACGAATATTGGATCGAGTTCGGTGACGCTCGCGCCGAAGGTGTCCTGCTGCACGGTAAACGGCAGCGCCGGCACGATGGCGGGTGCCACGGTCACGGCAGCCGTTTCCAGCGGCACGCTGGCCGCCAATGCAACTTCAACTCTGACGGTCACGCTTACCGGATCGCTTCCCGCTGCGGGCGAGTACTCGGGCAGCGTCACGTTTGGATCGGCCACAAGCCTGCGAATTCCGTTCATGCTGTTAGTTGGCTCGGGGACGCCTTTCAACATCACACCGTACTCCACACCAGAATCGACGGATCTCGAAGGTGCGCCCGGCACGGACACGATGGCCCTTCCATACCTGCAAGTGACCGATCTGTTTGGCGTGCCGGTGGCCGGCGCCCAGGTGACGTTCACGGCCGCACCGGCGGGCAGCGTAACCTTCAACAGCGTGTCCGGCGAGCCAGGTTGCTCACCGGGTTCCAGCTCAAGTTCCGTCACGTGCCCGACCGATCAGTTCGGCTGGGTGTATTTGGATGTGGTGCTGGGTTCCACGGTGAGCCAGCCGCAAATCAGCTACAGCGCCGCCGGCTTTTCGGACTTCTTCTACGCGAACATCCAGGCGCCTCCCAACATTTTGGCGGGCGGCGTGGCGGATGCCGCGTCGTACAAAACCACGCTGGTGCCAGGATCCTACGCGGCGATCTTCGGCAGCGGTTTGAGCAACGTCGCGGAGGACATTTTTGCTTACCAATGCGCGACGGGACCTTGCGTGTATCCGCTCTCGTTCGACAACGTGAGCGTCAGCTTCAATTCCGGCGGCGCGACCTATCCGGGGTATCCGTATTTCGTCAGTCCCGGCCAGGTCAACCTGGTGGTGCCATGGGAACTGGAGGGCCAAACCTCTGCGCAGGTCAAGCTGTCGATTGACCAGGATCTGTACAGCAACGTGATCACCGTGCCGATTGCCAATTACGCTCCGGCGTTTCTCCAGAGCTGCGGGGCGGCCTGCGCACTGGACACCAGCTATAACCTGATTACGACCAGCAACCCGGCCAAGCGAGGGCAATACGTCTTCCTTTTCGCCAACAGCCTCGGACCGGTAACGAATCCGCCTGGAGACGGAGTACCAGCCAGCAGCAGTCCGCTTTCCAAGACCACCACCACTCCGGTAGTGACCATCGGCGGCGCCGTGGTTCCGGCGGCGGATGTGCAGTTCAGCGGTCTGGCTCCCGGCTTCCAGGCGCTTTACCAGATCAACGTGATCGTGCCGACAACCGCGACAACGGGTAGTGCCGTGCCGATCTCGCTCCAGATTGGGGGGGCGACATCGCCCACGAGCACAGCGTACGGTACGGTGACCATACCGGTGCAGTAAGCGCAGGGCGGGCGCGTCCCGGTTTGGCGGTCACGCGCGATCGTCAACCGCCAAGCCAAGCGTTTGCAAGCGCTTGCCGGATGGCGGCCGGCGCGGTTGGCGCTGGGCGGGCTTATCCTGCGAGCGTGGAGAGAAATTCCAAAACCGATCGCGCCACCGCTGTGCTGGCTGCCGCCGCGCACGAATTCAACGACGAATTGACGGTGATCCTCAACGCCGTGGCCGAATCGCTGGACGCCCTGCCGCAGGAACATCCCGTGTATCACGGCCTGATTGAAGCTCAATGCGCAGCCCATCGTTGCGCGCAAAGGGCGGAGGGCATGCTCTGCTTTAGCGCGCGCCGTGGGCATCGCCCCGCGCCTTCGTGTGCAGAAGCGCTGCTCTGGCCGTGAGGTGGGGCGCGCTTGGGTCCTCTTCCGCAGGCGGCCGCGCCTGCGTTAGAACACGCGGCGGCTGAGGCGGTCGACGGTGAACTTGGCGGTGTCGGCGACCGCCATTACCGCCATCACGCCGGCTTGCACGGGGTCGGTGACGACCAGGTCCGCCGCATCGGGAACGCTGCCGGCCATGTTCAAGCTGATCACCAGCAGGCCTTGCGCCCGCACCTCGCGGACCGCCTCTTCAATCTCGCCGCCCATCAACGATCCCGCCAGCACCAGTGCTTTGGCGCGCGGCAAGCGGGCCACGGCGCGGACGGCATCGGCCAGTTTCTGCTCTCCCACCAGCGGAATGGTGTCCACGGAAATCAGCTCGCCGCGGATGTTGTGGCGGTCGGCTTCGGAAACGGCGCCGATGGCAACCTGGCCCACCTGAGCGCCGCCGCCCATGATAATGATGCGCTTGCCATACACGGTTTCAAGCGTCTTGACGATCTCGACACCGCGCACGATGGCCAACGCGCGGAGTCCATCGATCAGCGGCTCGACGTCTCCCGGCAGAATCACTTCAAAGTACGTGCGGGCCTCTTCGGGCCGGTTCACCAGAATCTCGACGGAACTGATATCTCCCTGGTGCTGCGCAATCACGCCGGTCAGTTGGTGCAACACCCCAGTGGTGCCGACCGCGTGAACCACGAGCCCGATGGTTCGCTGTTCCATGATCTCTTAGTGTAGCCTGTACTCCGCGCCGGGCGGCTGCCGTGTGCGGCTTGGGTGTGCGGCGCGGGAGAAGCTCTCCATTCCCGATGAATTCGAATGAATCGGAACGTAGGGGCACGCAAGTCTTTGGTCGGTCGGGAGGCTTTGTATCAGGGCATGGCTTTTAGCCGTGCCCTGATACAAAGCAGCCACCCGATCGCCATTTCCATGTCGCACACCCGTGTGGCTTGTCGCACCGTGCCGGCCCGTCGTGAGGTTGGGTTGTCCCCCAGCCCGCTATCGCGCGCCTTTTAGAATCCGGATGCTGCCATTGGACGTGTCCAGATCGACCAGCGGACCGCCCTTGCCGATGTCGCCTTCCAGGTGGTTCTTACTGGTCACACCATGCACCGTCATCTCGAACTCCGAGCTGATGGAGTCGTTGTTGGTGGAGGCGATCACGTGCGCGTTGGCGGCGGGCGGCAAGTGAACCGTGATCGAGCTGTTCGAAGTGTGGGCGCGAACGCCGGCGGCGAAATCCTGCGGCAATTCGAGAGTGATTGAGCCGTTGCTCGATGTGGCCCGGATGTCGCTTGACGAACGGTCAATCTGAGCGGTGATCGCGCTATTGCTGGTGGTGGCGTCGAGCGAGCCGCGCAGTGCGCGAACGTCTACAGTACCGTTCGAAGTTTGAAGCTGTGCGTCGCCTTCCACGTCCGTCAGGTCGATTGAGCCATTCGACGTCTCCACATCCAACCTGCCGTGAAGGCGTTCCACCCGGACGGCACCGTTACTGGTGCGAAAATGCGACGGGCCGACGCCATCGGCTGTGGTGATGGCACCATTGCTGGCGGTGATGCGCTCCAGCACAACCGTACGCGGAACTTTGATGGCGAACCGCGCCCCCTGGTTGTTACGCCGCTCCACCGGGCGGACGGCGCGGATGGCGACAGTCCCGGCACCCCGATCGATATCGATGCGGAGGCTATCGGCGGCGGCCTGCGACGGGCCGTACTTGGTTCCATCGATCTCGATGGTGGCCTCATCCCAGCTCGAAATCTCGACCGAGCCGTTAAACGTCTCGACCGAGACGCGGCTGCCCGCGGCACACGGGTAGCTGTAGTGAAAGTCGCGGTTGTAATGTTGCCAGTTGCCGCCAAAATCGTCGATATCGCAGCCGGCCAGCGTCAACATGGCTGCCAGCACGAACGTAAAGAGCAAAGCGCGCATGAGAATCCTCGTTTTTGGGCTTACGTAATTGCAGTGCGAAATGTTCCGTGGAACAAACTGCCCGGAATGGCGTACAATCACCAAAGATATGACACCCGAAAACTCTCCGGCCGTCGAGCCGGCCCCAGCGGGAATGGGCGAATTCTCGCGAATCACCGGGGTCTTTTTCGACCCCAAGAAAGCCTTTGAAGACATCGCGAAACGCCCCACCTGGCTGGTGCCTGTGGTGCTGCTTATCATCGCAGGCCTGGCGGTGAGCTTTACCATCTCGCAGCGCGTCGGTTGGGAACGCATCGTACGGCAGAGTATGGAAACCAGTTCGCGGGCGCAGCAAATGACGCCGGAGCAGCGCGAGCAAGGGGTCGCAATGGGCGTCAAGATTGCATCGATCATGGCCTACACCGCCGTCATTTTTGTGCCTGTGGCCTTCGTGGTCATGGCCGGCGTTCTGCTAGGCGTGGCATCCGGAATCTTCTCCGCGGGGATCCGATTCAAACAGGTCTTCGCAGTGGTGTGTTATGCGAGCCTGACCGGGTTGGTCTCATCGATCCTGACGATTGTGGTTCTGCACTTGAAGAACCCGGACGAAGTCAACGTGCAAAACGCGCTGGCGTTCAACCCGGCGGCATTCATGGACCAGGCAACCAGCTCGAAGTTCTTGTACTCGCTGGCCAGCTCGATTGACGTGATCTCCTTCTGGACAATTCTGCTCATGGCCACCGGCCTGAAAGCGGCGGCGGGCAAGAGGCTGTCGTTCGGGACGGCGGTCTTCGCCGTGGTGCTTCCCTGGGCCGTCTGGGTGCTCGGTAAGTCGGCGCTGGCGGGAGTATTCAGCTAGGTCGCTTACTGCGAGAGTCGGAAGTACCGGAACACCGCTCCCTGTGGTCGCGGCTCCGATAGGAGCCGAACCAAGCGGAGCAACTATGCCAGACAGCCCGTCCCCTACCAACGCGCACGCGCACCGCAGGCGGGTGCGGCTCTCCGTGCTGCTGCTGGTCCTAGTCAACCTGGCGGTTATTGCGAGACTGTTTGGGGTGGAGTACTCGGCCTGCACCGGCTCCGTCGAGGGCTCGTTCATCGCGATTTCGCGCATCATGGCCAAGTATCCGGGGCAATGGCAGTGGTGGCCGTTTTGGAACGGCGGGCTGCCGTTTGAATGCGCCTACCTGCCATTCACGCACTGGCTGGTGGCCGGACTCAGTTTGCTGACGCGGATGAGCGCGGCGCGGTGCTATCACATCGTGGTGACGGCCTTCTACGTTGCCAGCGCGCCGGCGGTTTTCTGGATGGCGCTGGAACTCAGCCGGCGGTTGGGCGCGAGCCTGCTTGCGGCGCTGGCGTACTCGTCGGTTCCGCTTTCCGCGTGGCTGGTGCCGGCTATCGCCGCGGACGCAGGCGGCGCACTGAATCTGCGGCGCCTGCAGGCGCTGGTGTTTTATGGCGAAGCCCCCCACATGGCTGCTCTGGCGCTGTTGCCCGTTGCGGTGGTCTGTTTTTCGCGGGCGCTCACGACGCGACAGGTAAAGTGGCAACTGCTGGCCGGCGGCGTGGGCGCTTGCGTGGTGTTGAGCAATGCGTTCGGAATTCTCATGCTGTCGGCGGCACTGGTCTGCTGGCTGCTCGCATTCCCATTGCGTCCGTGGTGGAAAGCTCCGCTTACTGTCGCCGCGATCGGTATTCTGGTCTATTGCTGGATTTCGCCCTGGCTGAGCCCGAGCATGATTCGGGCGATTCACGCGAACGCGGCCACTACCGGCGGCGACTTCCGGTACACCCAGCGCACGTGGATCGCGCTGCCCCTGGTGGCTGGCGGCTTTCTTGCGCTCCTGTTTGCCCTGCGGCGCTTCCGTGTGCCCCCGCACCTTCGTTTCTTTGTGCTGCTGGGTTCTGTGCCGGCCGCCATCGTGACGACCTCCTACTTCGGACATGTGGCCATCGTTCCGCAGCCCTTCCGTTATGAGTTGGAGCTGGACATGCTCCTGCCGCTCGCCATCGTGTTCGCCGGCGCGTCGATGCTGGATCGTGTTCCGCCGCGCGTGCGCCTCGCGGTGGTGACGGCGGTCGTCGCCGGCTTGGGCTTTCAGACCGTGCACTCGGTACTCTATGCTCGCGACCTGATCCGCCCGGTCGAGCCAAGCGGCTTGAGCGAGTACCGGATCGCGGAGTGGATGGATACGCACCACGCGGGCGAGCGTGCCTTTCTCTTTGGGTCGAGCAGCCTGCTGTACAACGTTTTCACCGACAATCCTCAACTCGCGGGCGGGCACGAGCAACACACCGTGAACACGTTCGTTTCGATTGTACGTTACACCATCTATAGCAGCCAGAATCCCGGCGACCGCGATGCCGAGTACTCCATCTTCTGGTTGAAAGCCTTCGGCACACACCTGATCGTGATGCCGGGCCCAGGCAGCCACGATTACTACAAGGACGCCATGGCCCACAAGGCAAGGTTCGACGGAGTTCTGCCCCTGCTGTGGCGGTCGGAAGGCGACTCGATCTACGAAGTGCCGGCCCGCTCGCAATCGCTGGCGCATGTGATCCCCGCCTCGGCGATCGTTACGCGGACTCCGATCCATGGTCTCGACACCGCGCCGGTGGAGGCGTATGTCGCGGCTCTCGAAGACCCCGCCTGCCCGCCCGCGTCGTTTCGCTGGAAGGGCTTGAGCGAAGCGGAGATCGAGGCGACGCCGGGCCCCGGACAAGTCATCTCCGTGCAGGTGACTTACGCGCGGGGATGGGAGGCATGGGCCAATGGCAAGCGGCTGAGGGTGTTCGGCGATGCCATCGGACAGATGGTGATCGAGCCCGATTACCACGGCCCTTGCCACATTGTGCTTCGCTATACAGGAGGGTGGGAGCATCGCGCGACACGCTCCATGAGTCTGGCGGCGATGCTGGTGGCGCTGGCGCTCGGATGGCGGGGACGAAGGATAGCCGGGTGAACGGCGCCGACGGCGCGGTCAGGCATTCCTGTCTCCCTGCTTACGGCAGCATCTGCATAGAGGGATGCAGATTCTACACCGCCTTCCGAATCATGCCGGTGGCCCATGCGAGTGAACCTAAGGAGAACACGGCATCGATGTTATTCCCGGCACACTGGAAGTCTAAGTGCTCTGTTAGCGATGAAGAGGAGAGTTCTGAATGCGCAAAACATTTGTAGCCATTTTGGCGGTTGCCGGTTCGATGAGCGCGGTCGCTTTCGCGGCGGACCGGGAAGTTAAGGTTGAAGACAGGTTGGACGCTTCGGCCGACACGCTGACCGATATGATGAGGGCTGCCGACAAAGGCATCCCGCAGGATCTGATCGATAAGGCGCGCTGTGTGGTCGTCGTGCCCGGCATGAAAAAGGCCGGCTTCGTTTTCGGCGCGAAGTATGGCCGCGGGTTCGCGGTATGCCGCCAGCACGGTGGCTTCGGCTGGAGCGCACCGGCCGCGATGCGCGTGGAAGGTGGAAGCGTTGGATTCCAGATTGGCGCTTCGGAGACCGATGTCGTTCTGCTGGTGATGAACGATGGCGGAATGCGGCACCTCCTATCCGATAAGTTCACGCTCGGCGGAGAAGCAACCGCGGCAGCGGGCCCGGTGGGCCGCGACGTGGCCGCTCAGACGGACGTGATGATGAACGCGGAAATGCTGTCGTATTCCCGTTCGCGCGGGCTGTTCGCCGGAATCTCGCTGGAAGGAGCGACGCTTCGTCCGGATGAGGAAAGCAACCGCGAACTCTATGGCCGCGACACGACCAATCGGGAAATCCTGACCGGCGACTTCAAGACGCCGGCAGTTGCGGACCGGTTTGAACACGCGTTGAACCGCGACTCGGCCGAACGCAACCGTTAAGGTACTTTCAAGAAGTAACCACGGGCCCGTCCCCGGCAACCGCTCCCTGCGGTCGCAGCTCAGAACGCTATCGGAGCTGCGACCGCAGGGAGCGGTTGCCACAGCTATCTACGCAACCCAACCGATAGGTCCGTCGGCACAGTCTTGCGCGCCACCGCGCTCGAACCGTATTCGATTTAGTCGCGGGGCGCGCTGTGGTGCGAAGCGAGTGATCGGGCGATGAGTCCCAGGCCGCCCACGAGCAGCACCAGCATAATGACAGTGTTGAACAGGCTAGTCGGCTGGAAGTAGATGTGCATATTGGCAATCACGCCGGCGAAAATGAAAATCGCGCCCGCGCAGGTCAGCACCCAGCCGGCGATGCTGCGGCCATTCCAGAACAACAGCCCGATGCCAATCAGCATGGGAATGAGCGTGATGCCGAAGGAGTTGCCGCCGTAGAAGTTCCAGTAGCCGCCAGCCACAGTCACCCGATCGGCCAGGAAGTATGCACCGGCGCACGCCATGATGAACCCCATGGCAAAGTGGCCAAGCCCGCCGGGGGTGCCACCTACATCGCTGAAACGACGATCTTCCATGAGCCGAGGATAGCAGAACCGCACCCTCGAAAACACAGCCCCGCTTACACTTTCCTACCCGTGATCGAGTAATCCAGACCGCCGAAGAAAGCTTCGCGAAACGCCTGCGGCAGCTCGGCTAACGATGGCATCGAATCGACGGCCGGCTCCAGGCGCCGCACCTGTAGGTCGCCGATGCCGAACTCACTCAGATAGAATTCGAGTAACTTCGCAGGCACAGGACGCGCGTGGGTGGGATCCAGGTAAAAGTAAGTCGAAAAAATGGCGAGACAGTCGGGATTGGGTGTCTCGATGGCAATCACTCCGCCTCGCTCCAGCTTGCTGGCGGCGAGGCGGATCATTTCCGGCAACCTTTCGGGTAGAAGGTGCTCGACGACTTGCGCACAGAAAATGCCATCCAGCTCGCCATCGTCGAGGCCGCGCAGATAGTCGAACAGGTCCGCGATTTCGGCGGATAGCCCCTTTTCGCGGCAGAGCGCGATCGACTCACTGCTCGGATCGATGCCGCGCGCCGGGACGCCGGCTTCGCGCATCAGTTCCAGAAACTCGCCGCGCCCGCAGCCGATGTCGAGCACGTTGCCGCGGTCTTTGAAATCGTCCAGGTAAATCCGCTGACCCGCCCGGACGCGTTCTTCGCTGCCGCGAAACGCTTCGGCGAACCGTGCGTAGTCGAAGCCAAGCCCAGCGGCGGGCTGGCTTGGCCCAGGCACGGTAGTTGTTGAAGACGCCGTTGAGGACTGGAATACCGCCCCGCTTCGTTGGCGGATCAGGCGCAGTTCGACGTGGATCAACTTGTCAAACTCCGCGCGCACGTTCTCCAGGTCGGCCCATAGGCGCTTCTGGATCTCCGCATTGCGCTGGTCCAACCGGACGGTGAAGTCGTCGTGTTGCGAGCGAACGGCCTCGCGATAGCTGGCGTCCAGCAAAGTGAGGCGGTATTGAAACGCGCCATCGAGGTCGGCCACACTGCGCAGAAACTGCATCTCATTGGTCGCCAGCTTCTGTTCCCAGCCCGCGCGCCACTGCGCCCAGTGGGCGCGGATGTCGGACATTTCCTGACTGATTTCGCGCTGAGGCTTTTCCAGTTTCTCGCGGAGTGCCCGCTCGGCGGCAAGCTGGTTGCCGAACTCGATCAGGGCGCGATTGGATTGGTTGAGCGCCTCGATGGCCGCATCCACACAAGCGATGGCTTTGCGGTTGAATTCCACCTGCTCTCGCACATGCCAGTCGAGTACGCGTGCCAGCATCCGCTTCCAGCCTTGGACCAAGCTATTGATCGGGCCGCCGGCACGCGGGTTGACGGTTCCGATGGCCGCCACTTTTCCCAACGCGGCGTCGCGCGCGTG
>CAZFOP010000011.1:0-20466 GCA_964520085.1 uncultured Solibacteraceae bacterium
GTGGAGGAGGGAGTCACCAGCCAGATATACGGCGGCGAGGCGTCCACCGCCGAGGTGGAAGCCGGCCAAGCCTATCTCGACCGCATCGCGCAATCTCTGCAAGCTCAGGGAATCGAGGTGGAGACGGCGATCCTTCATTCGACTTCCCCGCGCAAGGAAATCGTTCGCTACGCGCACGAAATCCACCCCGACCTGTTAATCATGGGCGCCCACGGCCACGGCGGCCTGAAAGACCTCATCTTCGGCACCACCATCAGCCCCGTCCGCCACAACCTGGATATTCCGATGCTGATTGTGAGACCGGGCAAGGGGTAGGTGCGAAGAGCGCGGTACAGGCGTGAGTTCGCTAACAGCGGTCCACGCTGAGCGGAGCTTTGTTAGTGGGCCGTCGGCGTGTAATGATGGAATGAGCGGAGTTATAACCATGACACTGACTAATCTCACGTACATTGTTCTAGAGCTTAACGCGGCTCTTGACACAGGAAAGTACGATGACATCCCGATGACGCAGGCCAGTCAGCACATCGAGGCAGGCGACCTTGTGCAGTGGCTTCGGGATAGGGTAGAGGATGCGGATTTAAGCTTACTGAGTCAGGACGTGGCTGGTGAATACCAGACTGCCCTCGCCGACATATTGGGGGGGTACGCGGGGCGGGAGAGCCGTAAGTGGGGCGTTGAAAGACGTGCGTTATGCCTTCTGATCGCCTGGACGAACGAGTTGATCCAGCAGAGGCGCTGGAAGGAAAATTAGGAGTCGGCCGCCGGAAGACCAACGAGAGGGGAACGACAGCCCCCGTTTCCCGTCTGCGTTCAATGCTGGACGGACTTGGTTCCACGCGCCGCCACTTCAGACGCTCCACTGAAAAGCAGCCTAGATCAGGTCTCCTCGGATTGCGTTTCCGTAATTCCCCAGGGAGAATCTGCCGTCTGAATTGCACAGGCCATCCAGCTCCTGCCCGTCCTTGAGGCGGAGGGTCGCATCTGCGCCGGCGAGGGCATTAACAGCCTCGGGCGGGCCCGTTATGCTGGCGTCGATCTTGGTCAACCTGGGCGGCTGGCCCTTGTAGTGCACGACAACTCGGTAGTTCACATCGAGTGTCCGGCCGTTGCCGGGACGGGCCTGTCCATCGCCCTCTAGCACCTTTGGCGTATCCATACGATCATTATCGCGCGGTCTCGCTGCCAAAAAGTCCAACATCAACGGATCTAGGCTTGCGCCCTAGCTCGCGCGCTTCGCGATCAGCTCGCGAACTTTAGAGACAAGATCGTGAGGCACACTCATGACGGTCTCGGAAGACGCGCCGCCAGCTTCGTCCTCCGCTTGCGCCTCATCTTCGGTCTGTGTCTCGTAATGAGCCAGCACTCGCTGCACCCTGGCCTCATCCCACCCGTTCGGAAAGCTGGTCTTGCTCATTGAATTGGGCCTGTGAGCCACTTCCACCTTACTTTAACGCGAGACGGGGCGTAGGAATTCCACCGGCGAAGAGCCTTTCGCCCCGTTCCGGGGCTTTCCACCCATGCGTGCCGTCCCCAAGGCTCACGCCTTGGGCTATTATCTTCCGCCCTCCGGGCTTGCCCGGCCAGCGTTAAGCTTGCGGCTGTGGTGCCCCTCCACGCTACACGCGCCTTTGGGCCACAATGCCCCAAACCCGTGTCCCGGCAACCCAGCCGAAGTTGGCTTGCGGTGGCTAAGCCTAATTGTTTCAATCGGATTGAATTGGTATGACGGTTGCACATAAATCGCCGTGGCTCGCAGATTGTTCCTCGTTGCGGCGTTGTTGGGTGTGGCACAGCTTCCAGCGGCCACCCTCCAGCAGCTCTCGATGGCCGACTTAATCGCGAAATCCACCGCCATCGTGCGCGGCACGGTGCAGGGTTCGTTCACGGCTTATGCCGGCCCGGTGATCTTCACCCATTACCGAGTTCAGGTGTCGGAGAAGTGGAGGGGTGCGGCCAGTGCCATGGTGGATGTGGCCGTCCCAGGCGGCATTGTCAACGGCGTCCGGCAGACGTACGGGGGCGCGCCGCAATTCCAGCCGGGCGGCGAGTACGTGCTATTCCTGTGGACCGGCAAGTCCGGCATGACGCAGATTATGGGGTTTTCGCAGGGCGTATTCGCGGTCGTACAGGACGACTCGTCCGATCCCGATGTGGCGCGCAGCGCGACTCATGAGCTGATGCTCGACGCGATAACCCACAACCAGGTGAACGATCAGCAGTTGACCATGCGGCTGAGCGTGTTGCGCTCGCTGGTACAGAGCGCTTTGGGGGCGACGCAGTGATGCGGCGACGGGCGGCAATGCGGGCGATGGTGGCGGCGGCAGCGGTGCTGGCGCTGGTCGTCCCCGCCGAAGCCTACTATCACTACACCTATTACACAGGCCGCAGCGCACCTTTCACTCCCGTCCACGCGCGATTCAATCTGGCGGCGCTCAGCAATAACACGCTCAACGTATTCGTCAGCGATGTGGGCCCGATCAACTATGCCGCCAACGACACTTTCGGTTCGGTGCTGGGCGAAGTGAAGCAGGCGGTGGCGGCGTGGAATACCGTGCCCAACTCCGCGTTGCGGCTGAATTTCGCGGGCCTGGAGAGCGCCAGTCAGATACCGCAGCCCAGCGGAAGCGCGCAGGGCGCACAGAATACGCCTGCCATCGATGTGGTATTCGCCGAGATGCCGCCCGGACTTTTGGGGTACGGTTCACCCAATATACCGGTGGCCCCACAGTTTCAGACCGGCTCCGACGGCCAGCCGCTGGTGGCTATTACGCGCTCGGTGGCGGCGTTGACCAACGATACGACGCTCGGCACAGGCCCCAGCGAATTGCCGGATTTCTTTACTACCGCGGTGCATGAGATCGGCCACGCGCTCGGTTTGCAACACACATGGACCGGCGCGGCGATGTCGCAGGGTGTGATTCGCAACACGACACGCGTGCGGCCCATCGATGCCGACGACATGGCTGCGTTCAATCTGCTGTATGGCGCCGCCAACTGGACCGCCAATTACGGATCCATCTCCGGCCAGGTCACCTTCGCCGGCGGCAAAACGGGCGTCAACCTGGCTTCGGTGGTGGCCCTGCCGGCGGCCGGCGGACCGGCGGTGAGCGCGCTGACCGACCCGGCCGGTTTCTACAACATCGGTGGCCTGCCAGCGGGGCCGGCGGGGACCGCCTACATCCTCTTCGTCCATCCGTTGCCGCCCGACGCTTTTCCCGTCAATGCCGAAGGTATCTGGGGGCCGTACGACACCAATGGACTCCGCTTCGTTCCCGGTGGGGATTTTCGAACCGTGTTTTATCCCGGCACCAGCGACGCGGCAGCCGCCACGACCTTCAACATCACGGCCGGATCGAGCGCCACTGCAAACTTTAGCGTGCAGCCGGAATCTGCGGTGCCTATGTACGACGTCGTCACTCGCGGTTTCCTGAACCCCGCGACCCGCGACTATACCGTCAACGCCGATTCCCCCTACAACTGGATGTCGCCCGCATTCATCGAAGGAACCCAGATCGAATCGTTGGTCGAGACCATCTATTCGCCGCTCGTGATCCCGAAAACCGTTTCGATCCTTGGCGGGTTCGCTCCCGCGCCCCTCTGCACCACCGACGCTCCGTGTTTCGAAGTTTGGAGCCTGGCCTCGGCGCTGCTCGCCTTTTTCGATCCGCCGGCCAACCCCGGCACCGGCCTGCGGCACCTGGTATTCAACCTGAACGATAACGATGTCTACGTGCTGCCCGCCGGAGTGATTCTCGTAGCGAAGCAACCGCCATACGTCGATTCCGTCGCCGCCAATCCGGATGGCACCGTCACCGTCTCCGGTACCGGTTTCGGACCCGATAGCGCAGTGTACATCGATAGCCTTCCCGCTTCGGTCACCCAGAATCCCTGCCAAAGCGGAGCCTCCGGCGATTGCTCGATCACGGTCACGCCGCCCTCGGGCACGAGCGGGCAAATCTCCGATGTCACGGTCTTCAACGCTGATGAGCAGGATTCCACGTTCCTCCAATCAGCGAACCTTCCCGTGTACAATTACCCAGCCACGAGCGCACCGCAGTTGCAGGCCATCAATCCGCCGTCGCTCGCGGCTGGCGGCGAAGCGATGGTGGACATCACCGCGTCCAACACCAGTTTTGTGGCCGGGCAGGTGACGGTTGGTTTCGGCACCTCCGATATTACAGTGACTGGCGTTTGGGTAATCGGCCCGACCCACCTGGTGGCCAACGTCATGGTGGCGCCCGGCGCGACCCTGGGCGCTTGGGAGATCAGCGTGATTTCCGGTTTCCAGGTGATGACGCAGCCGCTCGGTTTCCAGATTGTGGCCGCCAGTCCGGCCGCCCCGGCGATTCTGGCGGTGGTGAACGGAGTGACCAGTCAAGCCACCATTTATCCCGGTGCGGTCGTTACCGTCTGGGGCGCCAACCTGGCTAACTCGCAGATCGCCATCAGCCCCATCGCGGACGCCACCACGCCGGCGGCAACCGCCGCCGTGTCTGCGCAGATCGCTTATTCGTCGGGCGATCAGGTGAATGTTGTGGTGCCCGCGGGCATACCCATCGGGCCGGCGATGTTGAGCCTCGCCACCAGCGCCGGTGCCACCAGCGTGGTGGTGCCGATCGCGTACGCGCCGCCGGCGATCCTCGGCATCACGGAGCCTTCCGGCGCCATTGTCAATTCGACCAACGCGGCCAACCCGGGCGATCTGTTGACGATCGCCGTCGGCGGCCTCGATCCCACGGTGACGCTCGCGTCCGGCCGTCTGCAAGTGATGGTCGGCGGCGTGTCCATGCCGGTCCAGCAAGTCGGCGCCAGCCAGATCCAGTTCACTCTCAACCAATCCTTCAATGGCACACAGGTTCCGGTGACGATCGTGGTGGACGGCTCCTCCAGCGCACCGTTCCTTATCCTGGCCAATTAGGTCGCTGACCGCGAGATTCCGGCTTATCCGGACACCGCTCCCTGACGGTCGCAGCTCTGAAGCAATCGGAGCCGCGACTGTCGGGTGGCGGCATTTCAATCGAACCGAGCCTCGCAGTCGAAGCGACAGCCACGCCGAGCAGCGGTCCTTCTCACCGGCGCAGCGACGCCACGTAGATTTGGAACGGCGCCCAATAGTAAGGCCGGGCGAATTGATCCGAGCCGAGCAGCGCGAGCTTGGCCTGGTGCATCGCCGTAACCGGGTCCGCGCCCGCAGCCATCCGCCGGTAGAATTCGTTCATCAACCGCTCGGTCGAGCTGTCGCTCACATCCCACAAACCGGCGGCCACCGCGCGCGCGCCGGCGCGCAGGAAAGCCCAGGCGAATCCCACCAGTCCTTCGCCCGCATACGCCCGCGTGCCCGCGCTGCTGCACGCCGAGATGGTGACCAAATCGGCGTGGATGGGAATTCCCACCACGTCGCGCGCGTACAGCTTGCCATGTGAGAGGATCACCGCCGATTCGAGCGGCCGCTCCGCGTTGGCTTCCGCATGGGCGGCGAAATGGATCAGCGAAAACCGCTGCGGACCGGCCTGCCAGTAGACCGCCGGCGATGCCTGCGCACCCAGGTAAGCCTGTTGCGCCTGGGCCGGAAAACTCGCCTGAATCTCGCGAATCTCCCGATCTGCATTCGGGAGCGGCCGGTAGCGCGTGCCCTCATAATCCGGCGCACCAATCAGCAGCAACGAAGCGCTTCGCTCTCCGGCCGCTGCCGGCGCCGAGGCCAGGATCTCAATCGAGGGCGCAACCGCCATCTCGACATCTTCAATCCAGTAGTGCGGATGCGGGGCGGCCGCCACCAACGTCTCCAGGTTCAACCGGTGCAGCGCGCCATCGGGAATCACGATCAGCCGTTCTCCTTTGCGGAGGTGTGGCACAATCGGCGCCACCAACAGCTTCCAGAGCTCGGCGCCGGCGGGGTTGGCAGTGAGCGGATCGCGCACCGAGTGTTCCACCGTCTCGCGATAGTTGGTCACCAGCTTCTCGATCGCGCCCGAGTCCGGCAGTTCGAACCGTTCGATGCCGTTCGCGGTGATTAGCCACGCGAATGAGCGGCGCGGCGCCAGCCAGAAGGAGAGGATGCTCGCGTGCCCGTCGCGCGCCACGCGTTCGAACTGGGCCAGACTGCGCGGCGGCGCGGCCGCGGCGTCCTGTTCCAACCGCTCCGCCAACACTCGCGCGCGGCTCGACTCCACCACCCGCAAGGCGCGCGCATCGTCATGCTGCCGCGACAAAACGTCGACGTAATCGCGGTAAAAATCCATCAATTGGGAAAGCAACGTCATGCGGCGGTTCGGATCCAGCAGATCGCTGCGGGTAGCCTCGATGATGCGTAGCGCCTGTTCGTAGCATGGGTCTGCCTCCGCAAGACGGTTGGCGTGGTCCGCCAGAGCGCCCAGCAAATCCCACGCCGCCCAGCGGATATTGGGCGGTGTGTCGCCGGCACGAGCCAGTTCGTGGCCAATTCGGGCGGCGGTTTGGAAATCGCCGCGGCCCTCGGCGATGCGCGCGCGGTTCCGCTCCAAGTACGGCAGCTCATCGCGCGCGTCGAGCACGCGGGCGAGATCGGCGGCGCGTTGATTCCACTCCGCCGCCTGGTCCCACTGCTGGGCCTTGATGAACGTGAGGGCGAGATTGTCGGCGTTGCGGGCAGCGGCCCCCTGGCTGCCAAGCGCGGTTGCGATATCGTACGCCTTGCGGTAATTTGCAATCGCGTCCGGGTAATCGCCGTCGCCATCGTACGCCAGTCCCAACTCGCCAAGCGCGGTCATCAGATTCGCTCTCGCGCCGATGGCCTCGAAAATGGCGATGCCTTGGCGCTGGTGCTCGAAGGCACTATCGAAGTCTCCCAGGATGGCGTACGTCGAACCGAGGTTACCGTGCGCCATGGCGGCCACGCGACGCGCGCCCAGCTTTTTGGCGGCGGCCAACGCTCTCTGGCCGGCATCGATCGACTCTTCGTATCGCTCCAGTTTCTTCAGGGTCCGCGACAGATTGTTCAGTGCGACTGCGTGCCAATAGGGAAACCCCGTCTTGGCAGCCAGATCCGCCGCGTCGCTATCCGATTGCCGGGCGTCCTGCCACTGGCGCGCGGCCATGCCTTCGGCCAGCTCCAAGCGGATGCGCAGTTCGGGATCGCGGACTGCGGCACGTGCCTGGGCCAGAAGTTCAGGAATCTTCGCAGCCTCGACACCGAGTTGAATATCGACTATGGCCAGATCGATCAGCCGCCGCACTTCGAGTTGCGCCAGCTCCGGCTTGGCCGGGATAGGAGTCAGCAGGAGATCTCGCGCCGAATTCCACTTGGATTGCGCCGTCAGCACCTCGGCATCGAGCAGCTTGAGGCACAAAACCCAGTATGAATCGGGCTCTTTCTGCGCGCGCGTCGAGTATGAGGAAGCCTCCCGCCCAGCCGCCGCCAGGTCGCCAGCAGCGAACGCGGCCCAGGCAAGAGCATACACACGCTGGGCCGATTCCGTACGGATACAGCAACAGAACGGAAGCACAAGGCCGCACACGGCGGCCGCGACGATCCTAGCCCGTTTGGCCGTTCGAGTGTCCGGAGCCAGCGCTGCCGGGGCCACCCGCGTTACAGCCCATGCCCAGCCGGACCAAGGCGACGCGGCGGTCGCGACCTTTGACGTGAACCTCACCGAGAACGATTCTGCCGAAACCACTCCAGTGAATAGTGTAACCGTCCACCGTGATCTTCTGCTTTTCCGGCTCCGGCCCGGAGAGACGAATTTCGCGCACCAGCGAGAACTTGTGCTCGCGGCAGCACTTACATTTGCCTTCGGATACCGGGTCGAGCGCGAAGCGCCAGCCGTTTTTCTTGCGATAGTCCTCGGTCTGTTTGGCGTAAAATGCGGCAAGTTGTTCGGCGTCTCCGCAATGCAGTAGCGGTTCTTCGTCGAAAACCACTTCCGCCTTGACGTTGCCCATCTGGAGGCCTTCGATGCGGCTGCCCTTGGTAGTGACCTCGGACACCGCGTCGCCAGGTTCGGCTGCGTGCGCGGAGAGGAAGTGCAGGCGCATGTAGCCGATGTTCAGCTTGTCCACCACCCGTAGATCCTCGATGTCGGCTTCCACTTCGGTTTCGTAACGCGTGCCAAGGTCGCGCCCGTGGGTCGCGGTTTCGACCTTGCGGACCGAAAGCAGGGTTCGCTTGCGCGGATGGTCCACGGTGTAGGCGTAGTTCTTGACACTCGCCTGCGCAAAACCGCCGGTCGCCGCCAGCACGCTCGCGCCCAACGTGGGAATCACGTGGTTGAGATTCTCCACCCCGTCGAGCTGAGTGAATTGCGCCGCAACGCCCAGCGCATGTCCGGAGAATCTGAAGTACTTGCTCGGGTAATTGCTCATCTGCTAGTGTGTCCTTGGCTGAATGTCGAATTCCCCGCGCGCCAGTTGCGGGCCGGACTCGCCGGCGCGCACTACGACGGAGTAATGGCCCGGGCCCGGCTTGCCCGGGAAAAGGACCGCCAGCGGCTCGCCGGGAGCCGGGTTAGCGAGAAAACCACCGTTCCACATCTTACCCGATCCGTCAAGCAGCTCCACCCAGAGACGCCCGGTTCCCTGCTGCGGCGCCACGGCGATTTCGAAATGGAGAGGGCTGCCCTCTTCGAGCGTGCGCGGCGCCGAACGCGTGGCGTCATCCAGCGGCACGGCCGCGGCGATCGCCAGCGGTGCGCGCATAGCTGGAATCGTAACCGTGGCCTGGTAGCCTGCCAATACGGCGAATACGACGGCTGCAAAAACGGGCACCGCCGTTTGTAACCGCAGCCAGGTCAGCCAGCCCGCCCGCTCCGGCTCCGGCTTCCGCGACAACCTGTCCTCGAAAACGGCCCGGGCATTGGCGGCAAACGCCGACGCCGTCCAGACATCGTTCAGGCACGGCCTGCAATCGGCAAAATGCGCCTCGAATTCGTCCCGCTCGCCCTGGGCTAGATCCCCGGTTGCGTACCGCTCGGAAGCGCCCATTTTGATCGCCGCAGCGTGGTCCATTAACTTGCCCTCTACAGGGATAGTGAAATCGATGACTCTGCCGTTACAGAACCGGCCAGCTTTCTGAACTTCCAGCCCACCGCCATTGAGGGTATGCCCGGTGCGCTCAAGTTCGTTCCCTATATTCATAGCAGAGTTGGCGGCCCGCCGGCGCAACCGCCGGCGAATCCAGTGCGAAAAGGCGGCTACACCGGTGATAAACGATACTTCTGCGGCTATACTACCGATGAGGTGCTCATGCAAGTTCTAATAGGCGCACTAATCGGCTTCGCCGTCTGGTTCGTGCTGCGATTTCTCATCATGGGTGTATATACCGTGGATCAGAACGAGCGAGCGGTCAAGACCAGATTTGGCAGGGCCGTGCGGATTGCCGGAGGCAAAACCACGCTCGACGATCCGATTGCGGAGTTTCTCCTTCCCGACGAACGCTCGCGCTACTCGTATCCGCAGGTCCGCGTGGTTCCACCCGGCGGACCTTACTTTAAGATGCCCTGGGAAAAGATTCACAAGGTCTCTATCGCCACCATGACGATCAATATGGCGATCGACCTGGAAGACCCCTCAGCCAACGACGCCGGCGCCCGGCTGGAAGCCGTCACGAAGGATCAGCTCAACACCGGTCTCACCGGGCAGATCCGCTACCGCGTCAGCGAGGCGAACCTCTATGCGTTCCTTTTCGGCATCAAGAAGCCGTTCGTCCACGTGCTGGCGTACTTCGTTTCCGTGCTGCGGCAACATATCGCCAACTTCGAAGCCAAGCCGGTCGCGCTGGCCGCCGACGCAACCCCGGCCGGCGCCTCGCCGCTGGCCGGCGGCGAGATGACCGGTGTTTCGATCAACGACCTGCGCAAGAACCTGCGCGACTTGAACGAGTACATGGACCATGAGTGCCGCACCACACCGGCGCGCTACGGCGTCATCTTCGACGCCTCCCTGATCACCGGCATCGACCCGCCGCCCGACGTGGAATCGGCGCTGGCCGCCATCAATACCGCGCACAACCAGGTATCGAGCGACATCAGCCTGGCGCAGGCCGCCGCGGATCAGCGCGTCGTGCAATCCCGCCGCGCCGTGGAAATCGAAACCCTACGCGCGCAGGCAGAGGTGGAACCCGTCAAGTCGCTCGCCGCCGAGCTCTCCGCGCTTTCGAAGGGCGGCCCCAACGTACTTGGCGCATATTTGAGAAACGTACGGCTGGCGCTGTTCGATAAGGCCCAACAGATCTATCTGGAGGCTGGAAAGTGATGGAATCGTCTATGCTGGCATTTCCGATGGCTGCGCTAGCTGTCTTCATCGGCCTATTCATCGCCGAGCCCGTGCTGCTCGGCTTCTGCCGTCTGTTCGGCCTCTACGCTATCGTGCAGGAGCGTACCTGCCGAGTGTATGTCCTCTTCGGCAAAGTCGCCGGGATTCTCGATGAGCCAGGCCTGCACTTCCTGCCCAACAAGCTGGGCGCTTCGGCGTTCTTCATCAATGTCCTGGGCTCCTGCTATGTGCTCGACCTGCGCCTCGACCAGGAGTATCTGCGCAGCCAGCCGGTGAACTCCGAGGAAGGCGCGCCGATGGGCATCGGCATCTGGTACGAGATGTGGGTCAGCGATCCGGTCGGCTATCTGTTCAAGAACACCGATCCGCGCGGCTCGCTGCGCGCCAATGTCAGCAACTCGACCGTGCGCTGCCTCAGCAACATGCCGCTTGCCGAGATGCTGCAAACCCGCCACAACATGAGCCAGACCGTGCGCGCCGAGGTCACTGGCAAGTCCACCGAGTGGGGATATCAGCTCGGCTCCGTCTACATCCGCAAGGTGCATTTCCGCGATGCCGGCATGATCCACCAGATCGAGGAGAAGGTGGTCAATCGTCTGCGCCAGGTGACATCCGCCATTAAGCAGACCGGCGCCAACCAGGTGAGCGTGATCACCAGTTCGGCCGAGCGCGAGGCGGCCATCGAGTTTGCCAAGGCCGCCGCCATCCGTCCCGCCACGCTGGGGCAGGCCTTCCAGGAGATATCGAAGGAGCCGGCCGTGGCCGAAGTTCTGTTCGATATTCTCGAGACGCAGCGGATGCTGGCCTCGAACGCGCGCATCCTGTTGCTTCCCGGCGGCCCTCACGCGAGAATGCTGGCCAACCTGATGGCCGCGGAAAGCGGCGCACTCCATGCCGCGCTGCCCGCAAAGCCCGCTGTGCCGCCCACGTCCGCGCCAGCGTCCGCGTAGCGACGGTGCTGAATCCGGGTTCGCGTTGTGATACAAGGGTGCTGACACGCGCGCCGATACTCCCGTGCGCTCCCGATCGCGGTGCGTCCGGTCAAGCTCGGCCGAAGGAGTGAAGAAGATGGCTTCGATAGGGAAGACGACGCTGTGGATTGCTGGGCAGGCGCTGTGGGTTACCGGCCTGTTCGCCGCACAACCGACCGTTCAGGACGCGCAGAAGTTCATGGAAGATGCCGAGCAACGCTTGCTCGTCCTCGGCAATGAGGCGCAACAGGCCGCTTGGGTGCAAGAGAACTTCATCACCTCGGATACCGAGGCGCTCGCCGCCCGCGCCAACCAGCGCGCCACCGACGAACAGGTGCGGCTGGCCAAGGAGTCCAAACGCTTTGACGCTCTCTCCCTGCCTCCCGACCTCGCGCGCAAAATGAAACTGTTGCGGATCGGCTTTACGCTGGCCACGCCCGCCGACCAGAAGGAAAGCGAAGAGGTCTCCAACATCGCCGCCTCGCTCGATGGCATGTACGGCAAGGGCAAGTATTGCCCACCCGCGCTCGCCAACGCCGAAAAGAAATGCCTGGATATCGGTGACATCACACGCATCATGGCGGCCAGCACGAATCCGGCCGAGTTACTGGATGCCTGGAAGGGCTGGCACGCCATCGCGCCGCCCATGCGAAAGGATTTCGCACGCTTTGTCGAACTATCGAATAAGGGAGCGCGCGAATTGGGCTTCCGCGACACCGGCGCCATGTGGCGATCGAAGTACGATATGCCGCCCGACGATTTCGCCCGCGAAGTGGACCGCCTGTGGGAGCAGGTGCGTCCGCTCTATCTTTCCCTCCACGCCTATGTGCGCAACCGGCTGCGCGAAAAGTACGGCGACGCCGTGGTCCCGGCACATGGTCCCATCCCGGCCGATCTGCTCGGCAACATCTGGGCACAGGATTGGTCGAATGTCTACCCGTTGGTCGCGCCCGTGGGAGCGGACCGCGGCTACGATCTGACGGCCATCCTGAAGGCCCGCAAGACGCAGCCCCTTGACATGGTCCACTACGGCGAGAGCTTTTTCAAATCGCTCGGTTTCGACCCGCTGCCGCAGACCTTCTGGGAGCGCTCGCTCTTTGTCAAGCCGCGCGACCGCGACGTAGTTTGCCACGCCAGCGCCTGGGACGTGGACAACGTCCAGGATCTACGCATCAAGATGTGTATCGACATCAACGCCGAGGATTTCATCACCATTCACCACGAGCTGGGCCACAATTTCTATCAGCGCGCTTACAACAAGCAGCCCTATCTATTCCGCGACAGCGCCAACGACGGCGTGCATGAAGCCATCGGCGACACCATCGCGCTTTCGGTCACGCCCGAGTACCTGGTCAAGATCGGACTGCTCGATCAGGCGCCGGACGCATCGAAGGATATCGGCCTGCTGCTGGCGCGCGCGCTCGAGAAGGTGGCCTTTCTGCCCTTCGGCCTGATGATCGATCAGTGGCGCTGGCGCGTGTTCTCCGGCGAGATTCCGCCCGATAAGTACAACCAGGCTTGGTGGGACCTGCGCACCAGGTATCAAGGCATCGCGCCGCCGATTGAGCGCAGCGAGCTGGATTTCGATCCCGGCGCCAAGTATCACGTCGCGGCCAACGTTCCTTACACGCGCTATTTCCTGTCCTTCATCATGCAGTTCCAGTTTCACCGTGCGCTGGCCAGAGCCGCCGGTTGCCCCGCGCCGGGCAGTGGCACACCGCTTTCGCGCTGCTCGATCTATGGCAGCAAGGAGGCCGGCGAGAAGTTGAACCAAATGCTCGAACTAGGTCTCAGCCGCCCGTGGCAGGAGGCCTTGTACCAGATGACCGGCGAGCGCGACCTCGACGCTTCCGCCATCCTCGACTACTTCGCTCCACTCCAGAAATGGCTGGATGAGCAGAATAAGGGCAAGCCGGTAGGCTGGTAATTGGAATTGGCGGGGGCTTTCCGGGCGGATGAGCCGAGAGATTTCTTCGCTTTTCCGTGCCACTGTTATTCCCTGATAACCGATCCACGCGCCGACAATCGCCCCTATTGATCGCGGCTCCGAGGCACCCTCCGAGCCGCGACCATAGGGAGCGGCATAAGATCTGGCACTGTCACTAGGTAATGGCCGCTAAGAGCCTTTCCCTGTCCAGATTCAGTCTAATCGCACAGTCATCCGGGGATGTGCCGCGCGGTGAATCGCCGTATCGTAATCAGTGTGGACATTGCCGGGAGGCTTGCACGAGTTGCCCCGGATGGCCGCAAGCGGATCGCCGGAGAGTCTGGGAACTCCGCGGGAACGGAAGTCTGGCGAGTTTATCGGAGATCTCTCTGGGCGAGAATCGACTACTCAATCGAGATCGCATTTCTGTCGAATTGGTCGATACGGGGTGTGAGCGGGGTTAACAGGCCATGGCGTTCGTGAGCATCAAACGGTTCCTGGCGCAGTCGGAGGCGGAAGCCGCCTACTTGAACGTGATCGGCACGTTGCTCGATGCCGTGGCGGACAGCGCTCTGGAACTGGACCGCGCCGCCTGCGGCAGTTTCCGCAAGCTGCTCGGCGAAATTCGTCAGGGCATGAACCCGGAAGCCAGCATCGAGAATCTGTTATCCAACTCCGCCTCGGCTGTGCAGGCAATCGTCGAAAACGGGCGAGAGACCGCCCGCCTCGTGCACACCCAGGGCGCCGAGATGCGCAATATGATTGCCATGCTGGCCACCACCGTCGTCGATATCGGCGGGGTTGGCGGACGCGCGGTGGCGCGGTTGCAGACCATCGGCGACGATCTCGAAAAGGCCGTCTCTTTACCGGATATTGCCACCCTCAAGACGCGTCTGCAATTGTGTCTTGGCGATATCCGGCAGGCAGCCAAACAGCAACAGGCCGAGTCCTCCCAGATGGTCCAGGCCCTGCGCCGGGAAATCTCCCGCAAGCAGGAAGCCGGCCGGATCATCGGTCTCGACCTGATCACCGATCTGCCTGGCGAGGCCGTCGCCCAGGCGCAGTTCCTCGACGCGCTCCGCTCCGGCGAACGAAAGCACGTCGCCGTCTTCGTGCTGTGTTCGGTCCAACGCATCAACCTGCGCTACGGCCGTGGCGTCGGCGACAATGCGGTGCGAGCGCTCAAACAGTATCTTGCCGAGCAGTTGACGCCCGCCGACCGCATGTTCCGCTGGCCCGGCCCCGCCCTGGTCGCCTTGCTGGCCGGTACCGATCCGCTGGATCGGATCTCCGCTCGTCTGAAGCGCTTCCTCGATACGCCCATCGAACGCACTTTCGATGTCGACGGCCACTCGGTGCGGATTCCCCTTTCCGTTGTATGGTCCGTTTTTGCCCTGTCGCCTCCCATCGAGGACCTGAATCGCCAGATTCACGATTTCGTCGCCAGCCAGGGCGTTCACGAGGAAGACCTCATCCCCGCCTGAGCGCCGCCGCTTCTCTGGTTGTCTTCCCACGCGAGGCTCGCGGGCCTGTATCATCGAAGGATGCGTGGCCGACACGTCCGCTCATGTTCAGACCAATCTTAATCGTGGGTTGCCCACGCAGCGGTACCACGCTGCTGCGCGATCTGCTGCGTTCGCATCCGAACCTGACCTTTCCTCGGGAGTCGCGCTTCATTCCGGAGTTCTATCGGGCTTACGGCGACCCCGCCTCCGACCAGGAAGCATGGCAGCTCGCCCGCCGCATTCTGAGTTTCCCGCGTGTCGCGAAGCTTTGGAGGATCACCGCCGAGCCGGCGGACTTTGCTGGATGCCGGTCCTTCGGCGCTGTGACCCGGCGCATTTTCGAGATCTGGGCGGCGAAGGAGGGCAAACCGCGTTGGGGCGATAAGACGCCGCAGCATGTGCGCGACATTCCACTTCTGCTGAGCCTCTTTCCGGATGCGCAGGTGGTTCACATCGTTCGCGACGGCCGCGACGTGGCAGTGTCCTGGCTCCGCACGCACTTCGACCCGGGCAACCTGTATGCCGCTGCGCGCCTGTGGAAAGAGATGGTGACGAAAGGCCGCCGCGATGGCGCTCTGCTGCCCACCGGAACCTACTTCGAACTGCGTTATGAGAGTTTGCTGGCCGAGCCCGAGGCGACCATGCGCACCTTGTGTACGTTTCTCGACGAGCATTACGTTCCGGCGGTGCTCACCCCCAGCCGGGGTGTAGGCCGAGCCCGGAAGACCTCACCCGAACTGACCTCCCACGAACGGAGCTTCCGCGAACGAACCGACCCGCTTTTCCACGACACAATCGTTAGCAAGAACACGGGCGGCTGGAGAACCGGCCTGAGCCTCCGCCAGCGAGCGCTGTTTGAAAGTGTCGCCGGCGACCTGCTCGGCGAATTGGGATACCCGGTCGAAGGGCTCGGCAGACCGCTTTCGGGCGCCGAGAAACTGTGGTGGGAAGCCGACCGCCAGGTGCGCTATCAGACGCGGATGCTGCGCGATCTGCGCCAGCCGTTTTGGCGCAGCTTCGCGCTTTCGCTCGCGTGGGTGAACCTGCTCCCGTTTCTTCGCCGCCCCGGGGTGAAGAAGTCAGGCAGCGAATCGGCGCGGGATTAGGCCTCGCCGCGAACCCACCGCATTGGCACTGGTCCTGCCACTCGAAGCTTGAGCATTCTTCCGGCGCGCGTGGGAGCGATGTGATACCAGTTTTCGGCAATATGCTGGAAAGAGCAGCGCCGTTAGTGGTCGCGACTCGCCTAAGCGCGAGACCCCGACAGATGACAGGAAGCGATCGTCCGTTCCGACTCCGATCTAACCAAATGGCAACAGATTTCGGGGGTCGCGAAGCGGCGCCGAATGCCTAACGGACATGAGGAGTGGGCTTGGTCGTTCCCACGCCGGATCGCGCGCACCTGTATCATCGAAGGATGCGAGGGGGGGCAAGTCCGCTCATGACCAGACCGATCTTCCTCATGGGCTGCCCGCGCAGTGGCACCACGCTGCTCCGGAATCTATTGCGTTCCCACCCGAACCTGACCTTCCCCTCGGAGTCGTACTTCATTCCGCGTTTCTATCGAGGTTACGGCGACCCCACGTCCGACCAGGAAGCATGGAGGCTCGCCCATCGCATTCTGCAGAATCCCCGCGTCGCCCGGCCCTGGGGAATCGCCGCTGGGCCGCCGGATTTTGCCGGGTGCCGCTCGTTTAGCGCCGTGACGCGGCGCATTTTCGAAATATGGGCGGCGAAGGAGGGTAAGCCGCGCTGGGGCGATAAGACCCCGCACTATGTTTACGATATTCCGCTGCTGCTGCGCCTCTTTCCCGACGCGCAGGTGATTCACATCGTTCGCGACGGCCGCGACGCCGCGTTGTCTTGGCTCCGCACGCGGTTCGAGCCATGCAACCTGTATGTCGCCGCGCGCATGTGGAAAGAAATGGTGACGGCAGGCCGCCGCGATGGCGCGCTGCTGCCTTCCGGAACCTACCTCGAGTTGCGTTATGAAACTCTGTTGGCTGAGCCCGAGGCTACCATGCGAAGCGTGTGTGCGTTTCTCGATGAGCCTTACGTCCCGGCGGTTCTCACTCCCAATCCGGTTCCGAACGAACCCGGCCGGCGAATCCGCGAGCGGAGCGACGGGGCTTTTCGCGAGGGCGTCGTCAGGGATAACGCCGGCGGCTGGAGATCCGGGATGAGCCTCCGCCAGCGGGCGCTGTTTGAAAGTGTCGCCGGCGGTCTGCTCGGCGAATTGGGATACCCGGTCGAAGGGCTCGGCAGCAGGCTCTCCCGCGGCGAAGCCCTGCTGTGGGAAGCGGACCACCAGGTGCGCTGGCTGGCGCGGCGGCTGTGGAGGCTGCGTGCGCCATATTATCGCCGTAACGTGCTTTCGATCGGATGGGCGATCGTGCTCCGGTGTTTGCGCCGACCCGCATCGAAAGCATCGAGCGACGAACCGGAACGGGATTAGCCGGATGCGCCCCCGCAGTCCCGAACCTCCGCTTCGTTCGATAATCGATAGAGGATGCCATCGCGAACTTCGCAGGAACAATTCGACCGCCAGGCGGCGCAATACAACGCGGAATGGAATGCGTGGAACGGCGACTCGCTCGCCTGGCTCATCGAACGCGCCCGGTGCCGGCCTTTGCACACGGTACTCGATGTGGCCACCGGCACCGGTTTCACGGCGGTGGCCTTTGCGCCGCTGGTCGCGGAAGTGATCGGTCTGGACGTCTCCACTGGAATGCTGCAGGAGGCACGCGAGCGGGCGCGCTCCGCCGGGCTTGCCAACCTGACCTTCGAGACCGGCGCGGCCGAGTCGCTTCCGTTCCCGCCGGACCGCTTCGACATCGTGGTTTGCCGCCTGGCAGCGCACCATTTCCTCTCGGTGCCGAAGTTCGCCGCGGAGGCTTACCGCGTGCTGCGGCCGGGCGGGCGCTTGTTGATCTCCGATACGGCCGAGCCCGATGACGCGCCCGAAGTGGACGCCTGGCACAATCATCTCGAAGTCCTGCGCGACCCTTCCCATGTGCGCAACTACACTCCCGTCGAATGGCGCGGCTTCGTCACGGCGGCCGGATTCGCGCTGGAAGAGTTGGATCTGGTGCGCGAATCCGAGCGGATCGGCATGCGCTCGTGGATCCAAAAGGGCGGTTGTAGCAGCGAGACCGCTGCCGAAGTGCGCCGCCTGATCCTCGACCCGCCGCCGGAAGTGGCGCGCACATTCTCGATCGCTCAAATGCCGGATGGCGATGTCAGCTTCCAGTGGGTCCGCGTCGCACTCTCGGCGCGCAAGCTAGCCTGACGTTTCGTCGCGCTGGCGGTCCAGCCGGCCGAGCCGAGAGCCGTCTCGACTTTTCTTGACGGCCAGTTCTTGACTCCCGCTGGCCTCCTTAGCGCCCGCTGGCCTTCCGCTTGGAACGCTCGACGGCCTCTTCCACCTCGCGGCGGTATTGGGCGAGCAACTCGGGCGTGGTGGCTTCGAAACGCATCACCAGGACCGGCTGCGTGTTGGAGGCGCGCACGAGTCCCCAGCCATTGGCGAATAGGACGCGCACGCCGTCCACATCCACCGTCTTATGCTTGGAGCGCAGTTCGGCGGAGGCCAGACGCACCACTTCGAACTTAATTTCGTCCGGGCAATCGAAGCGGATTTCCGGCGTGTTGACGGTGCGCGGCAGATCGGCCAGCAGGGTCGAGAGCGGACGGTTGGAATTGGCCACGATCTCCATCAGGCGGCAGGCCGCGTAGATGGCGTCGTCGTAACCGTGATAGCGGTCGGCGAAGAACATGTGGCCGCTCATCTCGCCGGCCAATTCGGCGTGGCTCTCCTTCATCTTGGCCTTGATCAGCGAATGGCCGGTCTTCCACATGATGGGATTGCCGCCGTGCGCGGCGATATCGTCATACATGAGCTGCGAGCATTTCACTTCGCCGATGAATGTGGCGCCCGGCTTGCGGGTGAGAATCTCGCGGGCATAAAGAATCATCAACTGATCGCCCCAGAGGATGGAGCCACGCTCGTCGACCGCGCCGATGCGGTCGGCGTCGCCGTCAAAGGCGATACCCAGGTCAGATTTGGTGTCGACAACGCGTGCGATCAGCGCTTCAAGATTGCACGGGACGGTGGGATCCGGATGATGGTTGGGGAAATGGCCATCCATCTCGAAGTACATTTCCGCGGCGTCCACGTTGAGCCGTTCGAGAATGCGGTGCGCCACGGGTCCGCCGACGCCATTGCCGGCATCCACCACCACGCGAATGCGGCGCGGGAAGTGGAACTGGGCGGAGACCTCGTCGACGTACGGCGTGACGACGTCGGCCGTGGTCTCGCTGCCATCGCCGCGATCCAGATCGCCGGTTTCGATCATGCGGCGGATTTCCTGAATGGCCTCTCCGTGAATCGTGCCGGAGCCGAGAACAGTCTTAAAACCGTTGAACTCAGGCGGATTGTGGCTGCCCGTGATCATCACGCCGCCATCTGCCTGGGTGTGCACGGTGGAGTAGTAGAGCAGCGGTGTGGGTTGCACGCCGACGTCAGTGACGTGGCAGCCGCTGGCCTTCAGGCCGCGCATCAAAGCGTCGCGCAGGCGCGTGGAACTGAGGCGCGTGTCGCGGCCCAGGCAGAGTTTCGGACCGCCGTGACGCCGCAGGTAGGTTCCCAGGGCTTGGCCGAGCGCGGCAACGTCTTCGCTCAGGAGTTCGACGTCGGCGACGCCACGAATATCGTATTCACGAAAAATGGTGGATTTCAGCATCGGGGAAACGTCTATTGTAATTCGGCGGCGGCTGACCATTACGCGGCCGGGGAATCTCCGCTCTGGCTGCCGCTTTCGAACCACAGGGTGTGGCTGACTGGTTTCATGCGGCGGGCGGGACCGATGGCGTCGGTGCGATTGACCCGGGGCCATCCGCGTTGCAATTGCGTGGATTCCGCCTCCGGGCCGCGCGAAGCATGCGTGCTGGCCGCGAACGTGCACTGTGTTTCCGACGAGAGAGGGCTGGGATGTGCGCGCGGCCAGCCTCGGTGCGGCGCGGTCCGGTGGCCTGTGACAGGCATTCACACCTGTGGACGCCGCCCCTCGTTGTTTGGAGCTCCTGAGATCCGCTAGAATGAGTGCTTATCAGCAGTACGGCCGGCAAACCCCAAGTGACGTCATTCCCCATGCAAAATCTTCGCGGCAGGGCACAACGAAAAGGTATGCGCGCATGAAGTACTTCGGGCGCTGGAGCATGGCGATGGTGGTGCTGTGTGTGGGCGGGTTGGTGGCGCCCGCCGGCGCGCAGCAGACCCAGACGCCAACGGAGCAGAAGACTCCGCCCGCACAGACACCGCCGCAGCCGGCTCCTCAGCAGCGCAACCCGTTCGAAGACGTGCCGGGGAACACCGCCCAGCCGACGCAGCAGCAGCCGGCCCAGCCGAGTCCGCTCGAGACCGTTCCCAGCGCGCCCGGCCAGCCGGCACCGCAACTGGAAACGCCGAAGCAGGCTCCCGGCGCGGCGCAACCGGCCGTCGGCGACGTGATCAAGGGCATCGAATTCCGCGGCGCGCGGCGGGTTCCTTCCGAAACGCTGAAGGCGCTGATTTTCACAAAAGCCGGCGACCTGTACAGTGAAGAGGCACTGCGGCGCGACTTCATGGCGCTGTGGAACACCGGCCGCTTCGACGATATCATTCTCGAAACCGAGCCGGACCCTACCGGCGGTTTGATTTTGCGCTTCGTGGTGACCGAACGCCGCGTCATCCGCACCATCAACTATGAGGGCATCCACACCGTGACGGTGTCGGAGATTCTCGACCGCTTCAAGGAGCGCAAGGTTGGACTGGTGG
>CAZFOP010000012.1:0-19964 GCA_964520085.1 uncultured Solibacteraceae bacterium
GCCGGAAGTGCTCATGGACGGCGACCATACCCTGTGGCGTTGCGGCGAAGTGACGGAGGAAGTCCTGCGAACGGTTTTCCACCAGCTTTACATGCAGGGGGTGATACTGGAGGGAATGATCCTGAAGCCCAATATGGTTGTTCCAGGGTTGACCTGCCCTAAGCAAGAGACGGTGGACGAAGTTGCCGACGCCACAGTGTGGTGTCTCTTGCGAGCGGTCCCCGCCGCTGTTCCTGGAATTGCGTTCTTGTCGGGCGGCCAACCCAGTGAACTGGCTTCGGCCCGTTTGAATGCGATGAATGTCAGATTCAAGTCGCGATTACCTTGGGCGCTGGCGTTTTCGTTTGCCCGCGCCATCCAGCAACCCGCTCTGGAGATTTGGCGAGGCGACGATACCCATGTGTCAGCGGCACAGCGAGCTCTCTATCATCGAGCAAGCTGCAACCGGGCTGCGCGTCGGGGCGAATACGATGCCGCGATGGACGGAGAATTGCGCCTGTGGGCGAGTGAGGTTCCGCGCCAATGACTGAGGGTAAGCACAGTTCTCACCAGCACGGCACGCCGGCTCGCGAGAGCATCCACCATGAACCGGATCCTTACTGGAAACGTGCGCATCATGATTGGCGCATGTGGATCGGCCTGTGTTTCATGCTCGCGGCCATCACGATATATGTTCTGAGCAATAACTTGTCGTTCTTCGCCCAACGCGAAGCGCGGCATGCGCAGTCGCGCTCCGCAGTGAAATAGTGAAGCCCATGAGTCAAACCCCTCTGTATCCCCTGCGATTCGAGCCGATCTATCAGTATCGGCTCTGGGGCGGAAGGCGTCTGGGCGCCCTGCTCACAGCTCCGCTTCCGGACGATGGCCCCATCGGCGAAGCGTGGGTGCTCAGCGACCGCACTGACCATCCGAGCCGTGTTGCCGATGGGCCGCTGAAAGGGCGGACCATCTCTCAACTGCTGGCGCAGTTCCCAGAACAGATGATGGGAAAGCTGGCTGGGCGATTCCGCCGATTCCCGCTCCTTCTGAAGTTCCTCGACGCACGCGAAATGCTCTCGGTCCAGGTGCATCCATCGGACGCGCACAAGGACCTGCTGCCAGCGGGTGAGACCGGGAAGACTGAAGCTTGGGTCGTGTTGGAGGCCGGGCCAGAAAGCCGCATTTACGCGGGTCTCAAGCCAGGGACCACGGAAGACGGCCTGCGGCGGGCGCTCACGAACGGAACGGTGGCGGACCAGCTAGTATGCATCACTCCGAAACCCGGCGACGCTGTGTTCCTGCTGGCTGGGACGGTTCACACTCTGGGCGGCGACATCGTGGTGTTCGAGGTTCAGCAGAACAGCGATGTGACATTTCGCTTGTATGACTGGAACCACATTGACGCCAAGACAGGCCAACCGCGAGCACTCCAGGTGGATCAGGCGCTTGCCTGTGTCAATTTTGGGGAGAGTGCGGGCGGCCTGTTGGCCCCGATGGCAGAGGCGGCGATGCCTGTGCAACGCGAGCGACTTTTTGACTGCGAACAGTTCCGGTTATGGCGGCTGCGCGGACAATCGCCATTCACTGTTGGCGCCGCGGATGTGCCGAGTGTGGTGGTCTGCATTGAGGGCGCGGGGCAGGTCGAGCACGGCGGCGCCACTTATGGCGTCGGAAAAGGCGATGTGTGGCTCTTGCCGGCGCTGGCCGGGGTCTGTACTTTTCAGCCTCGCAGCGAAGTGAGCTTACTGGAAATTGGGATACCGGTGGCAGAGTGAAAAAACTGATTGTGTTCGATCTGGATGGAACACTCACCGAAAGTAAGTCGGCTCTAGACGCCGAAATGTCGGCAATACTCCACAACCTTCTCGGCGTTGTCAAAGCGGCCATCATCTCCGGAGGCGATTGGCCTCAATTCGAAAAACAAGTGCTGTCCCATCTTCCCCGTGACGAACGCCTGGTGAATTTGTCCATCCTTCCTACGTGCGGAACCAAATTCTTCCAATACAAAGGAGATTGGAAAGAGATCTATTCGGACGATCTGACCGCAGACGAACGAGAGCGGATTGTCAGTTCGCTGAAGAAGGCGCTAGAAATCGCAGGGTTAAAGGTCGAGAAGGTGTGGGGAGACGTGATTGAAGACCGGGGAAGTCAGATCACGTTTTCCGCATTGGGGCAGCAGGCGCCCTTGGATGAAAAAAACAAATGGGACCCCGGCTTCATCAAGCGGACGAAGATCAAAGCGATTCTCGATGTTTTGATTCCCGAGTTCTCTGTTCGTATGGGGGGAGCTACATCCATTGACGTCACCAAACCCGGCATTGACAAAGGTTACGGAATCGTAAAGTTACGAGACATCCTGGGCGTTTCGCTAAGAGAGATGATCTTCATAGGCGACGCATTATTTCCGGGCGGGAACGACTATCCGGCCGAGGAAGCTGGGGTTGTTTCGATCCCGGTCCGAGGTCCCAGTGAGACGAAACCGGTCACCGAAGCCATCATTGCGTGTTTGAATGGCGATCGGGGATTTGATGCGCGGAGTTGAAGGGAAGCGCCAACATTGAACCATGCAGTCGTGGAGAAAGTCGAAGGCCCCTCCTGGGGCCACAACGGGTAGACACTTCTTATGAAAGTCCTTGAATTGATGAGTCCCAGGGTTGTCACAGTCGGCCCAAAGACGCCGCTGCGCGAGGTTTTGCAGCTTATGCTTCGCTACCATCTGAACGATATTCTGATCGTAGACAGTGAGCAAAGGCTCGTAGGCATCGTCACATACCCTGATATAAGCCGCAAACTGCTCCCAACTGAGCAAGAACTGATGGAACATGAGGAATACATGACAACCCCACAGTCGATGGAAGATCGCTTTGCAAACATCGCGAGTGTTCCAGTTGACGAGATTATGACGAGAAGCGTCATCACCGTGTCCCCTGATCTTGAGGCGCTCAAGGCTGGGGCGACAATGACTGCCCAGCGCGTCAAGCAATTGCCGGTTGTCCAAAACCATAAGGTGATCGGAATCATCAGCTATACAGACATTGGCTGGGGCCTGATGAGGCAGTACGCTGAATGCATGAAGAGTTGAGGCTACCACGGCTTCTTCACCCGAGGATTGCTCTTTTGGTTTAAGTCTCCGAGGCGGTGAATGTATGCGAAGCGCCGACAGTCAGCAGCGGGAATTCGCTTTGAAGCGACTGGGGCTGGTCATGGAGCCGGAGCTGGGCAATCCCCAGGAAATCGAAGGCGTGTTGAATCCGGCTGCCGTTCGTGGTCCAGATGGCGAACTCTATCTGTTTCCACGGCTGGTCGCGCAAGGGAATTATTCGCGTATCGGCATTGCGAGAGTGCGGTTCAACGCTGCCGGCGATCCTGTAGGAGTCGAGCGGCTCGGCATCGCACTGGAACCGGAGGCCGATTATGAGCGGCGGCCCGATGGCGGTGGTGGCTGCGAAGATCCGCGGATCACATTTGTGGAGCCGCTCCAGCGCTACATGATGACTTACACGGCATTCTCGCCCTGCGGCCCGCGGATAGCCCTGGCAATATCGAAAGACCTCTTCCACTGGCATCGCCTGGGCCTAGCGACTTTTGGCCGGTACCATGGCGTCGAGATCGGCGATGTGGACGATAAAGATGCCAGCGTTTTCCCGGTTGCCATTCCGAATCCTTCCGGCCATCCGGAACTGGCGATGCTTCACCGGCCGCTCTTTCCCGGCACTCGTCCGGAGGAAACCGCGTGTCATCCTGCGACACGCGAGGTGGATCTCGACCGCGAGAGCATCTGGATTTCCTACTGCCGGATGGCCTTGGAAGGCCCCGAACCATATCGCCTCGGTCCGTTTGCCTGTCATCACCGGTTGGCGACGCCTGTGTCGCCGTGGGAGCGGCTCAAAATCGGCGGCGGGACTCCGCCCATCCTAACCCGCCACGGCTGCTGGCTGATCGTCTATCACGGTGTCAGCGCCGTGGGCGAGCCACGAAACGGCGAACACGCGCTATGCTACTCGGCCGGCATGATGGTGCTCTCGAAGGAACATCCGAGTGTGATCCGCTATCGTTCGGTCGAGCCGGTGTTGACGCCGGCGCTGCCGCAGGAACGGAGCGGTACCGTTGCCAACGTCGTGTTCCCCACTGGCATCGACCGGCGCGACGATCTTGGCTTACCGAACCGCTTCGACGTCTATTATGGGATGGCCGACAAACAGATTGGCGTGGCGCGCCTTGATGTACCGGAGTTTCTGCTGTTGGGCGGCGCGGATCCGCCGGAAGCCGAGGTGTAACGCGTTCAGGAGATAATCGTCGTTGGACGGTGAAAGGATGAAGATGAAAACCGATTCGAAAGACTTCCGTGTGCGGCCCGGAGAAAAGATCAAACTCGGGGAGTGGCCGACCATCGTAAAGCCGTTTTGTGAGTCGAAGAAGCAGTATCAAAAACTTCTGGGAGAACGAGTTGAGGAGTTGAGCTCGCTGCAACGCCTTTTCTGCGCCTCCAACCGCTATGCGTTGCTGCTCATTTTTCAGGCCATGGACGCCGCCGGCAAGGACGGTGCCATCCGGCACGTCATGTCGGGAGTCAATCCGCAAGGCTGCCAGGTTTCCAGCTTCAAACAGCCGAGCGCGGACGAACTGGAACATGACTTTCTCTGGCGCACAACGTGCCGGCTGCCCGAACGCGGGCAGATCGGAATCTTCAATCGTTCCTATTATGAGGAAGTGCTGATCGTTCGGGTGCACCCGGAGATTCTCCGCAACCAGGGGCTGTCGGAGGAATTGCGCGACGAGAAAACCATCTGGGAGGAGCGGTATCGCTCCATCGTGGACCTCGAGAGCCACCTTTATCGTAACGGCACACGGACCGTCAAACTGTTTCTTCACCTTTCGAAGGATGAACAACGAAAGCGATTCCTCGATCGCATTGATAAGCCGGACAAGAACTGGAAGTTCAGCATGGCGGACATTCAGGAGAGGGGCTACTGGAAGCAATACATGGAGGCTTATGAGGCTTGCCTGGGCGCGACAAGCACTCGTCACGCACCTTGGTATGTCGTGCCTGCCGACGACAAGGAGAATGCCAGACTGATCGTTTCCCGGATTCTCCTCGATACACTTCATGAACTGAAGCTGGCATATCCCAAGACCACCGCGAAGCGTCGGCAGGAATTGAAATCTATCCGCAAGCTGCTAACGAAGTAGGGTTTGAGTTATGGCCTCCGCCCAGGATGTTCCGGCCCCGGCAGGCCTCACGGCCGCGGAAGCCCGCCTCCGGCTCGAGAAGATCGGCCCGAACGCAGTGCCCGACACGGCTCTGCATCCATTGCGCAGGGCGCTGACCAAGTTCTGGGCTCCGGTTCCGTGGATGCTGGAGGCTGCCATCGTGCTCGAGACCGCCCTCGGCAAGTACGTCGAGGCTGCGATCATCACAATTCTGTTGACCTTCAACGCCGCCCTTGGATTCCTCCAGGAAGGGCGCGCCCAGGCGACTCTTGCCGCCCTGAAGTCACGGCTTGCGCTGAACGCGTCGGTCCGCCGCGATAATGTTTGGGCGACCGTGCCCGCCACCGGACTCGTGCCCGGCGATATTGTGAAGTTATCGCTCGGCGCCGTGGTCGCTGCCGACGTCCGTCTGACTCAGGGCTCTGTGCTGCTCGACCAGTCCATGCTCACCGGTGAATCCATTCCAATCGAAGCTGGCGCCGGATTCGAAACCTATGCGGGAACGCTGGTGCGGCGCGGTGAAGCGATTGCGGAAGTTATGGCGACCGGAGCGCACACAAAGTTTGGGCGCACCGCGGAGCTGGTTCGTACCGCGCACGTCGAAAGTTCTCAGCAGAAGGCTGTTCTGCGCGTGGTGCGCAATCTCGCCATTTTCAATGGCGTCCTCATCGTGATGCTCGTGGTGTATGCCCACGCTCTCAAGCTGCCGCTGGATGAGATCGTTCCGCTGGTGCTCACTGCGGTTCTGGCGTCGATCCCGGTGGCGCTTCCGGCCACCTTCACCCTTGCGGCGGCGATTGGTGCGCGGGCTCTGGCAAAGCTGGGCGTCCTTCCGACGCGGCTCTCCGCCATAGACGAAGCGGCCAGTATCGATGTGCTGTGCGCGGATAAGACCGGCACGCTGACGCAAAACGAGCTGACGGTAACCGCTGTCCATGCCATGTCCGGCTTCGACGAGCCGCGCGTGTTGGGACTGGCTGCCCTGGCAAGTTCGGACGGCGGGCAAGATCCGGTCGATACGGCCATTCGGGCCGCAGCCGTAAAGCAAACGGCCTCCGATCTGCCGCAGCGGATCAAGTTCGTTCCCTTCGATCCTGGGACGAAGATGTCGGAGGCGACTGCCGTCGACCCGGGCGGCGCTTCGGTACGCGCGGTCAAGGGCGCCTTTGCCGCAGTTGCCGGCCTTACTCAATCCGCTCCCGATGCATCCAAGACGGCCAGCGAACTTGAGGCGCAGGGCTTCCGCGTTCTGGCCGTCGCGGTCGGTCCGCCGGATGCGATGAAACTGGCTGGCCTCATCGCCCTAAGCGATCCGCCTCGATCGGATTCGGCGGCGCTCATTTCCGAGTTGCACACCTTGGGC
This sequence comes from uncultured Solibacteraceae bacterium, assembly GCA_964520085.1. Lineage (GTDB taxonomy): Bacteria > Acidobacteriota > Terriglobia > Bryobacterales > Bryobacteraceae > Bog-375. The sequence goes on from CAZFOP010000012.1 coordinate 6,554, forward strand.
GTCCGAACCGTAATGGTGACGGGTGATGCTCCGGCAACGGCAGCGATCGTGGCTCGCGCGGTAGGTCTCGATGGAGCCGTTTGCCAGCCCGGACCCATTCCCGCCAGTGTCCGCCCCGAGGATTTCGCTGTTTTCGCGGGCGTTTTGCCCGAGGGAAAATACGACCTCGTCAAGGCGTTCCAGAAGAGCGGCCACACTGTTGGTATGTGCGGCGACGGCGCCAACGACGCGCCGGCGCTGCGTCAGGCCCAGATGGGCATTGCGGTCTCGACTGCGACCGACGTCGCCAAGTCGGCGGCTGGCATCGTGCTGACTTCGCCAGGACTCGGCGGCATCGTCGCCTCCGTAAAAGAAGGCCGAGTGACATTCCAGCGCATCTTCACTTATGCGCTCAATTCGGTTACTAAGAAGACCGTGCAGGTGCTCTTCCTTGCGGTGGGTCTGGTGATGACCGGGCACGCGATCCTGACTCCAATGTTGATGGTTATTATCATGCTCGCCGGCGACCTCCTCGGCATGTCCTTGGCGACCGACAACGTACGGCCGTCCCCGATGCCCAATGCATGGCGAATCGGCGAATTGACGATTGCGGGTGTCTTCATGGGAACCTGCGAGCTGGTCTTTTGCACTGCCGTTCTGGCCATCGGCAAATTCCATCTGAGCTTTGGCATCGACACGCTAAGGACATTGGCCTTCGTGGCCATAGTATTCGGCAATCAAGCCACCACCTATACGAATCGGGAACGCCAGTGCATGGGGTCCGCTCGTCCAAGTCGTTGGCTTATCGGTTCGTCTGGAATCGATCTGCTGATCGCCTCGACGCTGGCGACTTGCGGAATCGCCATGGCTCCACTTCCTATATGGGTGGTCGGAGGAGCGCTCGTGGCGGCTGCGGTCTTTGCATTTGTCCTGGACTTCGCCAAAGTCCCGGTCTTCAAACGACTGCGGATCGCATAGAGAATAGAGTCGGGAATATGCCCTCCGCCGTCGATGCTCTACCAGCCCAGATGGGCATCTCGAATCGGGCTTCCGGTTCGGTGGTGCGAAAAACCCTGGCGTTCCGTTCTTTCAATCCGCCGTTCGAGCCGATCTGGAACCGCCGTTATGTGGACTACGCATATATCACGTTCGCCGAAGAGGCGGGCGTGGAACATCCCGGCGGTTATTACGATCAAGCCGGCGCACTGCGCAACATGGTGCAGAATCACCTATTGCAAATGCTCTGCCTGATGACTGGCACGCCACACACGGCTAGGCCGATTGCGTCATTCTCCACTGAAGTTCCACCGTTCGATACCGTGATGGCCGATCCGCGAAGACTCGCGAAGGCCGAGTCAACCAGTGAGCACGTCACATCGGGGGTAAGCGTTCGGTCCGGAATGCACCGTGGCAAAACCGTCTCAAACTCTTTGCGTTGCAGCCTCGCGGATTAGCTTTGAGCGAAGAGCAAATTGCCCAGATTATTGAAACCATTGGAAGCGTGTAAAGTCAGAAGATGCTTTGGAAGCCGTTGGCCCGCTGAGAAGGCAGGTGCTCTATCCACCTGCGCTACGGACCCAGGATTTTGCTACGTGTTCATTCTAAGACACTCTTTCAGCTTCCTTCAATCTCGATGTTCGGCAGTCTCGCAGATGCCGCTCGCCGAAGCCTACCGGACTGAGTGCCAGCGAGCTGGGATCTTCCTGCGGCAGCCTGCGCCAATACGCTACTCGAAGCGGTTCACCGTTTCCTCGCGGAGAGCGGCGCCGTTCGGAAAACGCAGCCTGCTCCACCGCATCTATAATAAGTCGTGCTGGAGCGACACGATGGAGAAAGAGTGGGCCGGCGCCTGCGCGCATCACCATGGGTGTGGGCGGCTCTTGCGATGTCGCTCGTTTTGGCATGGCAATCCTTGACGGTGCGCGCAAACTACGCCGGCCACTGGACCGGCCTGTTTCGTATCGGCCGCTACATGCCGATGCCGACGCGTCTGGAATCCAACACATTCCGCAACGCTCATCCGGCCGGGTACGATGGGCAATTCTACCGGCTCCTCGCCCACGACCCGTTTCTCCGTCTGGACACGGCAACCTACCTGGACCAGCCGATGCTCCGCTCGCGGCGGATTCTGGTTCCACTGCTGGCCTGGACGCTGGCGGTCGGGCGCGATGGGCTCATCGATGGGGCTTACGTTTTGGTGGTGGCCGCTTTCGTATTCCTGGGTGTGTACTTCCTGGCGAAAGTTCTGATGCTGTACGGGCGCCATCCCGCGTGGGGCCTGCTGTTCCTCCTGGTGCCGGCCACGCCGATTGCGGCGGATTCGATGACGGTGGATGTGGCTGTGGCGGCGCTGACGGTGTGCTTCGCCTATTGCCAGGTGAGCGGGCGCGAGCGCGGCCTGTGGTGGATACTGGCCGCCGTCTGCCTGGTGCGGGAGACCGGCGTGCTGCTGCCCGCTGCCTGCGCGCTGGCGGCGCTCATCCGCCGCGACCTGCGAAAGACGTGCCTGTGGGCCACCGCCTTGCTTCCCGCGCTGGCTTGGTACGGATACCTGCACCGGGTACTAGGAGCGCCCGTGATCGGCCGCGGCTTCGTGCCCGGATGGTTCGTCCCGCAACCCAAGGCGGGAATCCTGCTACGGACTATCGATCCCCCGCGCTACCCGCATCTCGCGGCCGGCGTTCAGGATCTCGTGCGGGCGCTCGATCTCGTCGCGCTGCTGGCTACACTTTTGACCGTGATTGCGGGTGTCCTGCTGCTGCGCTGGATGCGGCCGCTCGCGATGCGTATCGCCTTCATCCTCTATCTCGGATTGTTGATCGCCGCTACCGACAAGAACTTCTGGGACACTCCGTACGGTTACACCCGCGCGATTGTGCCGCTCTTCGTCCTGCCGCTGGTGGCGGCTGCCAGCGGACCGCGGCGGTGGATTCTGTCTTGCGTGGCTCTACTAGCGGCCCTGGTGGACTTGCGCGTGTGCGCCGAGATGCAGCCGCAAGCCATGGGCGTGCTGCGACTCTTTACCGGCTTGTGACGCTCCGGCCGGAGAGCCGCAAAGCATAGTACTCTGGAATCTGCCAAGCTCCACTCCGCTCGCGCCATGCTGCTCAGCATATTGATTGTGACGCTCGAAGAACGGCGCTCGCTGTTTGATCGCGTGCACGGCCAGCTCGCCGGCCAGGCGGCGGCCACCGGCCTCGAAGCGGAGGTCGAAATCCTTCACTGCCGCGACAACGGGGAACAGCCAACCGGCTGGAAAAGGAATCGCCTGCTGGAACAGGCCCAAGGCGAATTCGTGGCGTTCGTGGATGACGACGACAGAGTCAGCGACGATTACCTGCCGCGGATCTGCGAGGCGATCCGCTCCCATCCCGGCATCGATTGCATCGGCATCCGCGGTATCGTGCGGTTCCGCGGCGGGCACCCGCGGGAGTTCATTCATTCGATCCGCTATTCCGATTACCGAAGCTGCGATGGGGTGTACCTGCGGCCTCCGTACCATCTCAACCCCATTCGGCGCTCCATCGCCGCGCGGTACCGTTTCGCGGATGTGTATTGCTCGGAGGATGTCGATTGGGCCCGCGCCATGGCCTGCGACAAGATTCTGCGGGCCGAGCACTTTATCGATTCGGTGTTGTACTATTACGCTTCCCGGCGTTCCTGGAGCTACCAGTGGGCGCTGGACCATACGGAAACTCTCCGCCACAGCCTCGGTCTGCGCCTGGATAACCGTCTGCGCCTGCAGCGTCTGTTTGGGAAACTGCGCGCGGGAGGATCCGGTGCCATTGCCACCCGATGAACCGAAGATTGCAATCCTGACACCGGCGAAGGATGCCGCCGCGCATCTCAATGGCTACTTCGAGGCCCTCTACCGGCTGGCTTATCCGCGGCGATCGATCTCACTTGGCTTTCTGGAAAGCGACAGCTCCGACAATACTCACAACCTGCTGCTGGATCGCCTTCCCGCCTTGCGGCGCGACTTCCGCGAAGCCGGCGTCTGGAAGAAGGATTTCGGCTTCCGCCTACCGCCTGGCACACCACGCTGGGCGGGCGAAGTGCAAATGAAACGGCGCGCGATACTGGCCAGGAGCCGCAACCACCTCCTGTTTCGCGCTCTGGGCGATTGCGATTGGACTCTCTGGCTCGATGTGGATGTCATCGAATATCCGCCCGACATTGTCGACCGATTGCTGGCCACCGGCCGCGACATCGTGCAGCCGCACTGCGTCAAGAGACACGGGGGCAAAAGTTTCGACCGTAACGCCTGGCGGGACCGCGGCCGCTTTCATCTCGACGACCTCCGCGGGCAGGGAGATCTGGTGCCGCTCGATGCCGTGGGCGGGACCATGCTGCTGGTGCGCGCCGATCTCCATCGCGACGGCCTGGTGTTTCCCCCATTCCCCTACGGACGGCTGCATCCGCTCTCCCGGCGGGAGGCTTTCGGCAGCACGCGGACGGTCTTTTCCCGGCGCGGTCCGGATGTGCGCGGAGAAATTGAAACGGAAGGGCTGGGCCTGATGGCCCACGACATGGGCTCCCAGTGCTGGGGCATGCCGAATTTGGAGATTCTACACAAGGACGCTTAACCAATGGACACGGCCAGGTCCGAACTCGCGGTAATCGTCCCCGTCTACAACGGCGCCAGCACCCTCGGCCACTGCCTCGCGGCGCTATTCGCCTCGACGATCCGCGATTTCGAAGTCGTCGTCGTCGACGACGGATCGTCGGACCGGAGTGCGGCCATCGCGGAACGCTTCCCCGTACGTCTGGTCCGCCTCAAACACAATTGTGGACCGGCCACTGCGCGGAACGCCGGGGTCGCGGTCTCGAACGCTGCCCTGCTGTTCTTTCTCGACGCCGATATCGTCGTGCCGCCGGAGTTCCTGGCCGGAGTGGTCGCCGCCATGCGTGGGCTCCCTGAATACAGTGCCCTGTTCGGCTCATACACCAAGGAGACCGTTCCGCACGACGCCTGCTCCCGCTACAAGAACCTGGTCCACCATTGGACGCACCAGACCGGCTCGGCGGAGGCAGCCACCTTCTGCGGCGGCTTTGGACTGATCCGCAGAGAGGTGTTCCATAAAATCGGAGGATTCGACCCGGAATGCTGTTTCCTCGAAGACATCGACCTGGGCTATCGCCTGCATCGCGCCGGCCATCGGATCTTCCTCGCCAAGCACCTGCAAGCGACCCACGCCAAGGCTTACACGCTGCGAAGCCTGATGCGATCGGAGGTTCTGGCTAGGGCGCTGCCTTGGACCCGGCTCATGCTCCAGTACCGCATCTTCCGCAACGACCTGAATACACGAGTTCCCAACGTGATCGGAGTGTTGACGGCGTGCGCGTTGCCGCTCTCGGTGGCCATCGATCCTCGACTCCGCCTTGCCGCCGGGCTCGCGTTACTCTTCTTGTGGTTGAACCGGGAGCTTCTCCGTCTCAGCTCCCGCGAGTACGGGCTTGCTTTCGCCATCCGGAGCGCCTGTTTGTGTTGGTTGACGTGTTTGGCGAGCGTGGTGGGAGGGTGCCTGGGCGTGGGCGCGTGGCTGCGGGACATTTGCCATAGCGGTGCAGGGAAACTACTGGCTCTGGCGCGAGATGCGTAGTGCGCCATGGCGGGCGAAGTCAAACTGCCGGATCCTGCGAGAGTGAGAGTATTGCTGCTCACCTATGGCGTGCCCTGGCCGCTCAACTCAGGCGCGCGCATACGCGATTTCAACCTTCTCCGTGCGCTCGCCGGCGCAGCCGAAATCACGCTTTGCTGCTTTGCCCAGGATGAAGTCGAGATTCCGGACCTCTCTCGGCTGCAAGAGTTTTGCGGCGAAGTTCGTGTGTTTCGGTCCCGCAGCCGTTCGCGTTGGCGCCGCGCCGGCGCTTTCGCCGAGGCCGTGTGGAGTGGCGTGCCGCTGGCGATGTGCCCGTTCTTCTGTTCCGAGTTCGTTGCCGAGTTACGCTCGATCGCACTGCGGAAGGCCGTCGACATTTTCCAGATTGAGCACTCCCTGCTGGCCGGATACGTCCGCGCCGCGCCGGATGGCTGCCGCACCGTGCTCTCTCTGCACAATATAGGCTCCGTGCAGTATGGCCGTATGGCGCGGCTGGATATAGGCGTTTGGCGCCGTGCCGGCTTTCGAGCCAAGGCGTGGATGCTCGGACATTCCGAAGCGCGCTACGCCGCACGCTTCAGCCAATGCATTGCGGTATCTTCCACGGACGCGAATTTGCTGCGCCGCAAGAATCCCTCGTTGCCCGTCTCGGTGGTCGAGAACGGCGTCGACTGCACCAGTTTCCAGTTACTCCCTGAGCCAGCTTCGGGCAACGATCTGCTATTCGCCGGCGTCCTCGGGTATCCTCCGAACGCGGATGCCGTCCGCTTCTTCTGCCGCCAGATTCTGCCCCTGGTGCGGCGCGAGGTCCCCGACGCCCAGCTTTTGATTGCCGGACAGAGCCCGCCGCCGGACGTGCGCGCGCTGGCCGCTTCAAAGGGGGTCGTGCTTTTGTCCGATATCGCCGACGTCGTCCCCTGTTACCAGCGTGCCCGGCTGGCCGTTGTGCCACTGCGGGCCGGCGGCGGTACGCGCCTGAAAATTCTGGAGGCGATGGCGCTGGGGCGCGCCGTGGTGTCAACCACTATCGGCTGCGAAGGAATCGGCGTGAGCCATGGCCGCGATATCCTGATCGCCGACCAGCCCGAGGCTTTTGCGGCTTGCGTGGTTTCGTTGCTACGCGACACAGCGGCGCGAGCCGCGCTTGCGGTGCGCGCCCGCCAGACGGTGGAAAGCGCCTACGATTGGCCGCTGGTGGCGGCCAGGCAACTGGCAGTTTATCGCTCGCTGACAAACGGCGCAGTGGTGGCGCGGGACCGTTTCCATCTCTATCTCTCTCCCCATTTTGACGACGCGATTCTTTCCTGCGGAGGTCTGATCCACGCACAACGGCAGGCGGGCGATCGGGTCGGCGTGCTCACCTTGTGCGGCGGCTCGCCCGGCCCGGATGCCGTTTCTCCTCTGGCGCGGCAGTACGGTGCCAAATGGAGCGGCTCCGGCGAAGGACTGGCGCTGAGACGGGCGGAGAACGCCGCGGCCCTTTCGACATGGGGAGTGAGCTGCTGGGACGGCATCACCCCGGATGCGATTTACCGCAATGGGCCCGAGGCGCCATACTATCCAAGCCGGGAGGACCTGTTCGGCGAGCCGCACTCTCAGGACGCTGCGGCGGTGTTGCCCTTATGGGAGCCGCAGCTCAAACGAATTATGGCGGAACAGGGGCGGTCGGTTCTGTTGTACGCTCCTTTGGGAGTCGGCGGACACGTCGATCATGAACTGACCCGCCGCTTGGCGCAGCGCATGGCGGAAGCGGGCTGGGCGGTCCATTTTTATGAAGACTACCCCTATGTGGAGCTGACGCCGGGTGGAATTCGGGCAGCCCAGGCGCGGTTTGGGCCGTGTAGGTGGAACTCACGCAACGTTGCCATCGACGTGCGCACCAAGATCGAGGCCGTGCGGAGCTACCGCACGCAAATCGGACCGGTCTTCGGCTGCGAGAAGGAAATGGTCCGACGCATTTGCGAATTCACCGCCGGGACCTCGTGCGCAATCGACGCGCGGGAGCGCCTGCGCCGCCGGCTGGCTCCCGGCGGAATTCGGTTGCGCGCTTGGCGCAAGTTGTTCGGCTATCACGCCCACGCCGAACGCATCTGGATGTGGAACTGAGGCTGCGCACATGACCGAACTCGACGAGAGGCGAAGAGCGTATTGGAACGGCCGATTCCGCCTGCACTGGGGGCCGGAAGGGGCGGCCTCGGTTTACATGAGCCGGCAGTTTAACGCCTGGCGCTATCGCGTGCGCCGCGTCGTGTTCCGCCGGCTGGTCCGCCGGCTGGGTTTCGCGCCCGGCACTTCGTCGGTGTTGGACGTAGGCTGCGGCACCGGCTTTTATCTGCAACAGTGGCAGGCCCTGGGCGTGACTTCGATGGCCGGTCTGGACATTTCCGATTGGGTCGTTACACAGTTGGCGCGGGCTTACCCGAGTGCCACTTTTTACTGCGCGAACATCGGCGGCGCGGATTCTCCACTGCCCGCCGCAGCCTTCGACGCGGTAACGGCGTTGGACGTCCTGGTTCACCTGGTGGACGACGCCAGCTATTCGCGGGCACTCGACAACCTCCACCGCTCGCTCAAGCCAGGCGGCTATCTGCTCTACTCCGACGCGTTTTTTCATGGGCCGGATAAACAGTCGGAAGATTACTGGCGAGGCCGCTCGCTCTCCACGGTAGCCGCAGCAATGGACGCCGCTGGCTTCGAGATCGTTTTCCGCATTCCCATGTCCATCCTGATGGCCGCGCCCACCGACACTCGCCACCGCCAGTGCAACGAACGCATCTGGGACGCCATCATGGCCCCGGTCCGGCGGTGGGACGCTATCGGTTTCGTTTTCGGCGCTTTGCTGTTCCCCTTCGAACTGCTGCTGGTTTCCACGCTTAAGGAAAGTCCGGCCATCGAAATCATGGTATGCCGGAAACGGAGTTGACCCATTCGCAGGCGGCGCCTATGACGGAAGATGTGGATGCAGTCTACACCTGGGTGGATGGCAGCGATCCGGCGTTCCAGACCGAGTTTAGCCGCCACGCTGCCGCGTCTTCGGGCGAGCGGGAAGCCGGCCGTTACCGCGACAACGGCGAGCTGCGCTTCTCCTTGCGCGCTCTGCTCCGCTTCGCGCCCTGGGTGCGGCGCATCCATATTCTGACCAACGGCCAGGCTCCTTCCTGGCTGGATCGCTCGCACCCGCGTATCCATCTGGTCACTCATGCCGAGGTGTTCCCGCAGCCGGAGTGTCTGCCCACTTTCAATTCCAATTCGATCGAGATGTGCCTGCATCGCATCCCCGGCCTCAGCCGCCGGTTCGTCTATTTCAACGACGATGTCTTTCTGGGCAGAAGCGTGCAAGCCGGCGATTTCTTCCCGAAGGAGGGAAGGCAGATGCTGTTCGTCCAGAACATGCTGTTGCCCGGCGACCGGAAGCGCGGCTCGGCTCATGACCGGGCGTGCGCCTACACGCAGAGCGTACTGGATCGGCTTTGGGGCGAACCCCTAACGCCGCGCCTGCTCCCCGCACACGCTCCCCAGGTGTACGACCGCGATGTGCTGTTCCGCCTGGAGTCTTTGCTCGAAGACGAGTTCCGCCGGACGCGGTCGCACCGCTTCCGTTCCGCGGACGATCTGTCGCTCGCCGTTCTGTATGCGTACACTCTTATCGAGTCCGCCGCGGAGCGGGACCGGTACGAGCTGCGGGAATTGCCGGCTGGCTCCCGCCAGTACTGCTTTTTCCTGCTCGAGAACAAGCCGCTTTGGACCCTGCGCATGTATCTGGATATTCTGCGCAAGCGGCCCCAGTTCCTCTGCATCAACGACGACCTGGGCGGCGTGCCCGCCAACCATCTCCTGCTGCGGAGCCTGCGCGCCTTTCTGCGCTTGTGCTTCCCCTGGCCTGCGCCGATGGAACGGACGACGCAGGCCGCGGATTAGCCCTGCGCCGCCAGGAACTTCGCCACGCGATCGAGAAAGCCGCTGACGAACGCCTCGGGAGTAAATCGCTCGCTGCGCCTGTGAACCGCCGTGCGCAGCTCGTCCTGCAGCCTGCGGTCCCGCAGCACCGCGAGTATCTTCGAGGCGGCATCTTCGGCCGTCGTGTAACAGAGGCGCGGGTCGCTGTCCACGATCTCCACCTGTCCGCCGCTCGCATGCACGAACGGGATGCACCCGGCGCGGGCCATCTCCGCCGGAGCGATCCCGAAATGCTCTTCGATACAAGCGTGAATCCCGTAGCGGCTTTTCGAGAGCAGCGCGGTCAGATCCCTTCGGGAAAGGTCGCGGTGAATTCGCACCCAGGGGCCGTGCGCCTGCGCACGCTCCTCGAGCCGCTTCAGGTAGTCGGCGTTCGGAACCGATCCGCAAATGTGCAGTTCCATTCTTGGCCATTCCCGCCGCACCAGCGCCAGCGTATCGGCAATCCAGTCCTGGCGCTTGTGGGGAACCAGCCGCCCGGTGCATACGAAGGCATCCTGCCGTTGCTCCCAGGGGACGTCGGCAAATTCTCCGGGAGCGGGGGGATAGAGAACCTCGCTCGCAATGCCCGCGCCATCCATTTCGCCCACGGTCCAGTGCGAGTTGGTCAGCGTGAGGTTGCGCCGCATCCGTTCGAACGAGTAGCCGGAAATCAGCATCCACGGCGGAAGGCGCCCGCTCAGCAGGGCGCCAACGCGCGTTCCGAGCGGCGCATCGCCGGGAACCGTCCATTGCCGGCCCCTCCGGGCGAGATAGGGGTAGTGAATATACTGAATGCCCGGGTGTCCCAGATCGCTTTCGAAACCGCAAGCAATCACAGCGGCGAATGCGCGACCGCGCCGCTTTGTCATGCGCATCAGGTAGTTGGCTTTTTGGTGCCAGGAATCGTCGGGAATGCACTCCACCAGCCATCTTTCCGCTGCGGAAGGGGTGACCGTTTCGAGCGCCGTTCCTGCCAGAGAGGTCCCGAACATCCGATCCAGCGCCGCAAGGTCCGGTGGTTCCCAGGTGAGAAGCGTAACGTCGTACGCGGACACCAGCGCTTTGAGCATCCAGGCGGCTACCAGCGCGCCGCCTCCTCCCATCACCAGATCGTGGTTTACGAACAGAACTCTTTGTCTCATTTTTTCGGTATAGCGGTGCAATCCGCCCGCGCCCGGCTGCCATGGGTGGCGATCCATACGCGCGTCTTCACGCGGGACACCGCTCGAAGCGCTGGTACTCACACCACAGTAACAAAGGGCCGGCCAGACTGCGCCGGCGGCGGGCGGTCCGTCGTTGTCGTCCGTTTCCGCTCACCGCGCTCACGCACCGACAGCAGTCGCGCACCAGGCCTGCTGTTCCAAGGTTCCTGTTGCATTTTCGGCACGCGTGCTAACATGGCACCGAAATGAATCGTGTTACTGCGCTCCTTGCCGGGGTTGCCTATGCGATCCCGCTCTTCGCCCAGTACCCTCCGGCGAATCCCGAGTGGAATCGGCCGATTGAGCCTTTTCGAATTGCGGGCAATCTCTACTACGTCGGTGCTTCCAGCGTTTCGGCCTTCTTGATGACGACCGGCGAAGGGCATATCCTACTCGATACCGGTTTTAGAGAGACCGTGCCGATCATCGAATCCAATCTGCAGAAGCTGGGTTTTCGCATGGAGGATATCCACTTGATTCTGGTGGGCCATGCACACGCCGACCATGCCGGAGGCGTAGCGGAGATCAAGAGGCGCACAAAGGCGCGTTTCCTGGCGAGTCCTGGCGATGTGCTCCTGCTATCGCGCGGCGGCAAAGGGGACTTCGCTTTCGGGGACGCTTACTCATTTGAGCCTGTCGATCCGGACGCATTGCTTCGAGACGGCGAGCCGGTCGGTTTGGGCGGCACCCTGTTGACACCGCACTTCACTCCAGGCCATACCAAGGGCTGCACGTCCTGGACCACCACAGTAAAGGAAGGCGAAAAGACACTCCGTGTCGTGATCCCGTGCAGCCTTTCAGCGCCCGGCTACCAGTTGGTGGACAATCCGAAGTATCCCGAAATCCAGAAGGATTTCGAGGCAACTTTCGCCAGACTGCACGCTCTGCCGTGCGATGTCTTCCTGGGTGAACACGGTTGGGATTTTGACTTGCCGCTCAAGATTCAGGCCCGGACGAAGGATCCGAGTCGAAACCCTTTTCTCGACCCGGAGGGATACCGCCGCTTTCTGGACCGAGCCCAGGCGGCGCTCTACAAGCAGGTTGACGAACAGCGGGCCAAGTAAGCCTGGCGCGCACCGAACGGATTTGTACTGCCTCGGCTCAGTCTGATCCCCCTCCGCCCAACTGTTAGATAATGGAATCAGGGTGAATAGGTTGATAGTAGGCCTGCCGGCTCGACATGAGTAAGGCTCGATGACCAAGGTCCTGGGTTTCTGGATTTCCTTCGGTCTGCTCGCGTCTTCGGGCAGAGTGGTTACCTTCGACCGGGCAGCCGTGGGGCATGCTCCCGCCGGCTGGACCGTGGCGATGACCCACGCCGGCGCCGAACCGCGCTGGGAGGTCCGCCGGGATAATTCCGCGCCCAGCCCTCCTTATGTATTAGCCCAGATTTCCGCCGACCATCACAGCGACCGCTGCCCGCTGGCCATTTTCGATGGTGTCAGCTTTCGCGACTGCGACGTGAGCGTCCGCATCAAACCCGTCTCCGGCATGCAGGACCAAGCCGGCGGCGTGGTCTGGCGCTATCGCGATCCCAACAATTATTACCTGGCGCGTGCCGACGCCGTCACCAGGAATGTGGCCATTTACAGGGTCTACGATGGCGAGCGGCTGCCCATCGCCAGCGCCGTGCCGCACGACATTGAACCCAACTCCTGGAACATTCTCAAAGTCTCCGTGCGCGGCTCGCGCTTCCAGGTCTACATCAATCACCGCCGCATCCTGCAAGCCGACGACAAGACCTTCGCCGGCCCCGGCAAAGTCGGCTTATGGACGGTGGCCGATTCCGTCACCTACTTCGACGATTTCCGCGTCTACCCGAAATAAGTCGCGGAGGTAAGAGGCTCTGAGAAATGGGATCGGCTGGCGAAAGCGCCTGCGCAACTTCCGACGCGTCTCTCGAAGGCAGAGTGGCGCAGACCCTTATGTCAATCCTTCCAACTACTTGCGCCACAAATCCTTGATCGTGTCGGCCCCGAGCGCCAGCGAGATGCCGATGATGAGGGCCACTGAGATCCATGTGGCCAGATTGAACCAGCGAGGGTTCACCCACTCTCCCATCAGGTCCTTGCGGTTAATGAGCAGGATCATGGGGATCAGCACGAACGGCAAAAGCACGCCGTTGAGCACCTGCGAGAGCAGAATCATCTTCACCAGCGGGAAGTGCGGCAGCAGCACCACTCCTGCGCCAGCCACGATCAGCAGCGTATACAGCAGGTAGAAAATCGGCGCTTCCTTCATCCTCTTATCCACGCCGGTCTCGAACCCCAGCCCTTCGCAGACCGAATAGGCGGTGGAAAGCGGCAGGATGGAGGCGGAGAATATAGAGGCGTTGAACAGGCCCGCGCTGAACAGCAGGAAGGCATACTGACCGAACGGCTTGAGGCCCAGCGCGGCCTCTCCGGCATCCTGAATGTCCTTCGGCGCCACGGTGTAAATGGCTCCCGCGCAGGCCACGATAATGAAGAACGCAATCACGTCCGTCATGATGCAGCCCACCACCACCTCGACCCGCGACGCTGCGTATTCCTTGGCGGTGATCCCTTTTTCCACCACCGCCGATTGCAGGTAAAACTGCATCCACGGAGCGATGGTGGTGCCGACCATGCCGATTAGCATGTAAATGTAGTCGCGGTCCAGCATCAGCACCGGCTTGACGCTGTAAATCGCGGCTTCCTTCCAGTCCGG
>CAZFOP010000013.1:0-19789 GCA_964520085.1 uncultured Solibacteraceae bacterium
GATGAGGATCATGCGGGCCGGCGGAAGTGGAAAACGGCGCGCGTCGTCTACCTCGAAGTGCGCGTCCAAAGCGCGGAAGGCTTCGCGCGCGACTGCAATTCGATGGCTGTCCAGATCGCAGGCGTAAACTCGCCGCGGCGCGATAGACGCCAGGAACGCGGATGCGATACCGTGGCCGCAGCCAAGATCGACGAGTGTGCCGGCGGGAGTGTCCTCGGCGTCGAGGTAATCGAAGATGCGATCGAGGCGCAGTTTCCAGCGCACAAAGCCACGGTCGAACCACGGCGCGTTGGCGTACAAGGAACGCGTCGCGCGGGAGCGCGCCCGCCGCGCGCGAAGCCGCGCCGAACTGCGTCCGGCCACAGCGAAAGTCGCCACGGCCATGATGCCACCGAGTGCCACGCCGAGCGGCACGCTGCCGGCAAACCAATACGGCAAACAGTGCCAAATCTCCGCGCGCGACACAATCACGCCGAAGTGTCCGGTTAGCATCCAGCGGCCGAGTCCGATTGAGGCGACCACCAAGCCGGGCTGCAGAAACGGATTATTAATAAAAGTCGCCGCCAGCGTGAGTGGCTTGTTCAATCCGAAGAGTACCGCAACGCCGAGAGCGGCTATCGATTGAAACCCGTAGATCGGCACAATGCCGATGAAGACTCCCGTGAACACGGCGGCGGCGGCCTGACTGGGGCCGAGTCCTTCCGTCAGGACCATGGCGAAGATTCGCCGTGCCGGCGCCAGCAATCGGTGAAGAAGTGACAGCATGAGTAGAATTCAGCCCGAACGTACGATCAGCTCGCCGGTGGCAACGGTGACGCCATCCACGGAGACCACGCCTTCGACATAGACGAGTCGTCCGGCTTCGGTAAGCTTGGTCGCAACGATGCGCAAATCGTCGCCGGGGCCGGCCGGTTTGAGAAACTTGAAACGCGTTACGGCGGCAAGCAGGAGCGTGGCCTCCGGATCGGGCGGCGCCAAGGCGCCCATCATGACTGCCGCGGTCTGCGCCACGGCCTCGATCAGAAACACGCCAGGCAACATCGGCCGGCGAGGGAAGTGGCCGCGAAACGCCGGTTCGGCCGGATCGACGTGTTTCCAGGCGACGCAGCGAATGCCCGGCTCCAGCTCTGCCACACGGTCGATCCACAGGAATGGAGGCCGGTGCGGGATGACCTGTTCGATCTCGGACCGTTCCATCATCGCGGGCGGTAGACCTCGAAAGTCGATGCCGGTATCTTCGTATCCAACGATGTTAGCTCGATGGTGAACACGCTATTGACACCGCTCTTGCCGTCGACCTCGAGGGATCGCAGCAAGAACTGCTCTTTGTCCAGGCGGACGACCACATAATTCAATTTACGGCGGAAGTTAGCCGACACAGGAACTAACCTGAGAAAGTACACGTACGCGTCCTGTCCGGAAGTGACCTCGAAATTCTTTTTGAGGTTTGCGATTGAGTTCGCCTTGCCGAAATAAGACTGCGTGCGGCGAACGTCGCCGCCCACGTCGATGACTTCGGTGTTCTTGCCGTCTCCCGTGGTGACGTTGAGGTAGTCCTGGTTGAAGCGGATTTTAACGGATTCCGGCTCGGTGTATTCGAGCGAGAATCGCGCCATGCCCTCGGCGCAGAACCTGCCCCGAAAGATCATGGGCTTGGCCAGCAGCTTGGACGTCCGAGTCTCGGTGATCTTACCGCAGCCGGACACGTGCTTCGTTTGGGCCTGCTGTACTCCGTTCCAGATCTTAGTCAGCAGATCGGCCTCCTGCGCCGGAAGGGCAGTGGCGAGCGCGAGTAGCGCAAGTATCGGGCGCCCACTCATGTCAGGCCCCTAGAAAGCGGAACGCGAGCGACCAGAGACAGATGCGGACGGTGTCACTCACGGGATTCATTTTGGAACGGGCGCGGCCGCCATCGTAGATTGTGCGGACGGGCGCATGTGCGATCGAGCAGCCGCGGCGGGCGTACTTGATCAGCAGTTCCATCTCAAACTCGTAGGCCCGGCTTCGCAGGGGCATGCCGCGCATCTTCTCCAGCCGGAAAAGGCGAAATCCGCTTTGGCTGTCGCGGATTGCGCAGCCGACCAGCCAGGAAGCGAACCGGCTACCGATGGTATTTGAGAGGAAGCGGGAACGGGGCATGTTGCGGCGATCGAACGTGCGGGCGCCGATCACCAGATCGGCGCCGGTCGCGCGGGCTGTCCCGATCAGCGCGGGAATGTCTCCGGGCGAGTGCTGGCCGTCGCCGTCGAGCGTCAAAACATGGGTGAAGCCGTGGGACTGCGCGTATTCGATGCCGAACCGCAGCGCAGCACCCTTACCGAGATGGGACGGCAGCGCCAGACAGGTTGCGCGCTCGGCACGAGCCACATCGATTGTCCGGTCGGTCGAGCCATCGTCGACGACCACGACTTCGTCGACGTGCCGGGCCGCTTCGGCCGCGACTGCGCCCACGTGAAGCTCCTCGTTAAATGCAGGTATCACTGCGCAGACTCTCATTTCGCGGTGACTTCACATGCGCTCTCTACGGAGGAATCGGGTCCGACCAGAACAAAGTCGAAACCTCGTCCGCGTAACTCGTCGATGACTTGGGGCAAGGCGTCGAGCATCACGTCCACGCCGCCAGCCCGATGGTCGTGCAGGAGGATGATATCGCCAGAAACGACTCGCTTCAGAATGCGATCCACCAGCACCGGCGATTTCAGACCAAGTGTATCATACGTGCGAATTCGCCACGAAATATACTCCAGTCCGCGACTTTGTAAGTACGGCCGCAGCAGCGGATGGCGCAATCCGACTGGAGACCGGAAGAAATGGGACCGATGACCGCAAGCATTCAGAATGGCGGCGTGACACCGATCTATCTCGGCTCGCAAGCGGGAAGGCAGGAGGAAACAAAACAGCGGAGGATGCGACCATGTGTGGTTTTCTATCAGATGTCCCTCGGCCTGGGCCTTCCGCACGACCTCGGGGTAACTTTCGGCGCGCTGTCCCACGACGAAGAAAGTCGCATGCACGCCCTTCTGGCGTAGAAGGTCGAGCAGCATGGGCGTGCTGACCGGATCGGGGCCGTCGTCGAAGGTGAGCGCAACACAGGGGTGAGCCGACTGCACGTGGGACCGATTGTCCACCAGCCACCGGTTTCGCGGATGAAACAGGAGGTAAAGGCTGATCAGGGTGGCGGGAGTGTAGATCGCGGCGGCTCGCAGAAAATTGTGCAGCGTGAACGGATACAGGAGCAAGAGCGATGTCTGAGTCAGCGATAACATCGCTATGAACGTGATTGCCCGCAGCACGAGAGCGCTATTGTAGCGCGGAGCCCGCGCGAGCGACAATGCCTCCGCAATGCCATGGCCAACCCCGGCTCCGGTTCAGCCCGGCAAGGTATATACTGACACGGGAATCTTATATGGGAATTCCGGCTTTGTGGGGACGACAAGCGATCGCGGTGATTGTGCTGGCGTGCGTCGGGCTGCAGCCAGGTCTGGCGGCGCGACGGCGTGGCGCAAAGCTCTACCCGGACAAGGAGACGGCCGCGGACATGAGCGGCGTAAACCGCGTCTTCCTTGGATGGGTCGATCTGAAAGAGGACGATTGGGCGGCCCATGGCTATGCGACTAAGACCGATTGGGCCGCCGTGGTCGCCGGGTTGAACAGCCAACTCCTGGGACTCTGTCAGGCCAAGTCTCTGAGCGGCAGAACGGTCGTTGGGGCAAAACAGAAGGGTGACGAGAATGCGGTGGGACACGACCTCTATATCAAGTTCTCGGACGTGCTGATCGACTACAACAATTATCACCTCTATCTGTCGATACACTTCATCGATCCGAAAACGAATGCCGAGATCGGATCGATACCGGCCAGACCCTACTTTGGGAACGCCTGGGGCTTTGTGAACTACTTGAACGCCGCCCTCGGCGAGGTAAGCGAGAAGATCGGGGTCGAAGTCGCCGGCGGCACGCAGCAGAGTAAGCGAAAACCCCACTGATTCGCTGCCAGGACACTGCCAGCAAGCGACTCGTTCGAACGTCGGGCGGCGGAAGGAACAAAGACTTTCTTCTGTTGTAACCGTTGAGCCTGCTTTTGCCCGCTCTTGAGCAAGGCGCATTGACCCGGTGGCGGGCGAGCAGTTACGATGATGCTGGCACACGATCCGCCAATGCGCCGGATCGCGGCGGGCTTGTACCGCCGCGATCCAACGAGCCCCATGCGAGTCTTACTCCTCAAGCCGCGGCCCACTGCCGTCCAATTCGGGCTGGCGCCTTTTTTTCAGACGGAACCTCTCGGCCTGGAGTACATCGCCGCCGCCCTGATGCCGGCCGGTCATCAAGTCCACATTGTGGATTTCCGGTTTGAGCGGCGCCCGCTTTCGCGCATCCTGAGGGAATTCCGGCCGGATGTCGCGGGCATCGCGTGTCTGCATATCCTCGACGTGCCGGAGACGCTGGCACTGTCGCGCCGCATCAAACAGCACGACCCGGCGATCTTCGTGGCCGTGGGAGGGCATGCGGCTGGTGCCTATCCGCAAGCCCTCAATGGCGCGGAATCGATCGATGCGATCGGTGTGGGCGAAGGTGAGCGGACCATGCCGAGCCTGTGCGAGGCGATCGAGCGCAAACGGCCGCTGCACGACACCCCGTCGCTTCTGCTGCGCGGCGGCGATGGAGTGTTCCGCTCGACCGGCGACGCGCCGGACTGGCTGGACTTGCGGCAGGTACGCCAGCCGGAGCGGCGGCTGGTCGAGCGCTATCAGCCGCGGTACTGCTGTCTGAACTACATGCCGGTGTGGACAATTGAGACGGCGCGCGGCTGTCCGCACCGGTGCAAATTCTGTTCGGTGTGGCAGTTCTACGGCGGGTCATGCCGCTTCCACTCACCGGGAACCGTGCGCGCCGATTTCGAAAGCACCGGCCACCATGTTTTCGCGATCGACGACCTTTTTTGGGGCAATCGTCAGCAAAGCGAGGAACTGGCCGATGCGCTTCTCGGCTCGCCGGAGCGGAAGGCGTGGATGCTGGTGCAGTCGCGAGCCGACCTGGTGGGGCAGAATCCGGACCTTTTGCGCCGTTGGCGGCCTCTGGCGCGCAACTTCGACATATTTTTTGGGTTCGAGTCGCCGACTCACGAGGGGTTGCGGTCGCTGCACAAGGGGACCGACATCGCCAAGACGCTCGTCGCCATCCAGACGGCGCGCGAACTGGGCTACGGAGTGACCGGCAATTTCATCATCGACCCGGACTATACCGAAGAGGATTTCACCCTGTTGTGGGACTTCCTCGACGCTCACCAATTGTACCGGGTCGGCTTCACCATACTGACGCCTTTTCCGGGCACCGAATTCTTCGAACAAAGCCGCGAGAAGTTGCAGGTCCTCGACTGGGATCAGTACGACCTGCACCACCTGCTGTGGCAGCCGCGTCTGCCGGTGGAGCGCTTCTTCGAGTTGTACTGCGAAACCTGGAAGCGGACGGTGCTAAACACGGCCGGGCGGAAGAAATGGTGGAAGTGGGTGGCCGAGGTGGAGATCCGGCACGTGGGCCGCATGCTGCGCATACTGCGGCGTACCCAGCGGATGTTGGACCCGAGTGTCTACATGGCCGAGGCCCGGATTCCGCTGCGCACAGGTCGGGAAGAATATGGACGCCGGCTGGCGGACTGAGGCCCATCGTGCAATGTGGCGGCTCGCCGCGGACCGCCGCCTGATCGAGGTTCAGGAGACTGCCCGCCGCATCGCCAGCGAGGTGGTGATGCCGGCCCTGGCCGCCGGCGCGGCCGATTCTCCGGCTTGGACTGAGGCGAAAGCAAGCGTGCTGGATGCCTTGGATCAGGCCGGCCTGTGCAGCTTGTTTGGGTCCCTAGCGGTGGGCTTGGCGGCTGCCGAGTTGGCGGCTGCCGATGGTGGTGCGGCCACCTGCCTCCTGTCGGCGTATCTGGCCCAGATGGTAGTGCGCGATTTCGGCACCGTGGAACAGAAGGCCCGTTATCTCGACCGCGCGCGCTACCCGTATGCCGCACTATGCCTGACCGAGCCCTTGCCCGGAGCCGGGGTGGACGCACTGAGTTTGACTGGATGCGCCCGCTTGGCGGAAGCGCCGCAGGGTACCGAGCCGCTCCTGGACGTCGAAAAGCGCGGCCGCCTGATCAGCCACGTGGAGTTTGCGAGCTTCATCCTGCTGGCGGTGGGCTCGGGCGACCCTCGACTGGCGGGGGGCTGCGTGATCGTTGCCGAAGCCGGCGATGAGGGCCTGTTCGACCGCGGTGTGCCGGCGCGCAAACTGGGCCACCGGCTCTCTTCGGTAACGTCTCCGGCGTTCCGGCTGCGGATTCCGGCATCGCGGATTCTGGGCCGCTACACCGCTGAGGACGATCGCTTGGTGCCACGGGTCGGCTACCGGCAAGCATTGGAACCGGCGCTGCGGCGGTGCCGGCCTGTGGTGGCGCTTATGACTGCAGGCAAACTGCTGGCCACCATGGAGACGGTTCACGCCCATGGTTTACTGGATCTCGACTCGGCCATCTGTTTGGTGGATGCGTGGGCAGACGCGGAGGCGGCGGCCTCGCTCGCACTGGAGGCCGCGCGGCTCTCGGACCGGCTGGACGCTTGCAGTCCTTCGCCCGCGGACCTCGTTGTGGAAGCCACGGTGGCGGGCGCGGCGGCGCGGCTGTTCTGCACTGCCCACGCCACGCGACGCATGACGCAGTTCGCGGCGCTGCCGGACGTCTTGGGCCGCGTGATGGACGCTCAGGTGGAGGCCGTTTACCTGGGAGCGGAGTCGCTGCAGCGCCGGCACCTCGCGGCATCGATGGCTGCACCGGCTTTCCAATCGCGGCTGGCCGCGTGGATTGAGGAGGCTGAGGACCTGGGATCCCTCCAGGCCGGCCTGGCGCTCCTCGGCTGGACCCTGGAATTCCTGCGCCGGATGTGCCTTCTGACCGACGCGCGCCAAGGAGTCGGGTTTCCCTTGGCCGATGCGGTGTGCCGCCTATTGGCTGCCCAGGCCCTGGCCGCCGATGTGCGGGCGCTGCGCGCGGCAGGGGGCCCCGCGCTGCGGTTTTTCGAGGATTTGAGCGTGGTCGAATCCGCTGCCGCCGCCTCCGGGGTGGCACAGATCTGCACCACTGCCGTTTTCGGATACATTGGTCCGAATGACCCGGTCCAAGAGGCTCTGTGCGCTTTCTCCACCCTGCGCGCCGCGCTGGACAAAAGCCTCGCGAGCGCGCCCGCCGCGCGCTCGCGGGCTGCCGCCTTCCTCCTTGGCAGTTTCGATTGACATCCGGAAGACCCTGTGACATAAAAGAGAGTTACAGGCGCCGAAAGCCTTTTCGGCCTCGCCTGACATTCCTTCGGACAACTTGGGAAAAGGGCGGCAGAGCGCCCAACAAGGCCCACTATGTTGAAGTGCGCCGAAGTTCAGGGCAACTTTAGACTGATTTGCATTTCCGGAATCATCCTTTGATTCATGAGTCGAAAGGTGGAGGCTAGTTACCATGATGGACAAGTCTAATCGTCGGCAAGCTGGAGTTTTGCTCCTGCCTTTGCTTTGTCTGCCATTCGCGCTTCGCGCGCAGTTATCCAAGCAGGATTTCGAAGCAGCCCAGAAAATGATCTCGGGTACCTTGTATTTGCGGGTACAGGCTCCCCAAAAGTACGGCATGGGCCACTGGGCGCCCTATTCGGTGTCGATGCTGGAGGCCACTCCAACGGGAGTCAGCGCCGATCGCAAGCTGGCCGAGCCGCTCAAGTCGATCCCGAGGAATGCTTACCATCTCAAGCAAGAAGAAGTCTATTGGGGATACCTGGCGAATACACCCGTGCGCTACGGCAAGCTGGTATCGGAGGAAGGCAAGTTGGTGGTCTGGTTGGAGCGGGTCGATCCCAATACCGATGTCTCCATCGACTTTATCGATATCAAGTCCTTGGACGACTTCACCAAGGCTTTCAACCTGGCGTTTTCGAGGGTTCCGCTGCAGGACGAGCATCCGGAGTGGCCGTCCGCAGTGCGGGAGGGGATTGCCGCGGGCAAGCTGGTGGTGGGCATGACCGCGGAGCAGGCGAGAATCATAGTGGGCGTCCCCCTCAGCGTCTCCGCCGGCGAGGATAACGGCTCGAAGAGCGAGAAGTGGCTTCTCCGCGAAGATCCGGGCAAAGTTCTTGGATGGAACAAGAAACACGGAGCATGGTTGAAGGTAAGTACCCACACCGGTTTCCCCGCAAGCATAACGTTCAGGGATGGAAAGCTGCAATTGATCGAAAAGGCGGCACCGGCGGGGGCGGCACCGGTAGCGGCGGCGCGCAATCTCGATCCGGAGGGCAACGCCTGGCTCGATGCCCATAAGGATGCCCCGGAGATCGACGTCAGCGGTGAGTGGTATGAAAGGGCCTGGGGAGTGGTGAATCTTCGCCAGGGAGAGGGTAGCGGAAACGTGATTGGGAACACGCCGGAATACGACATCTCAGGCGTGGTCAGCGGCAAGAAGGCGTATTTGATTTTTGCGCAGAAGGGTAAGACCGATTATTCCGCCGTGGTGAGTTTGGAGGGAGCCAACCGCCTCGCAGGGAAATACGAAGGGGGCCTCATGGGTGAGGAACCTAAGGGAAGGTCGATTGTCCTCAAGAAACGCTAGGCTTGGGCGCAGAATACACAGGAGGACAGTAGCTGATCCACGGTGGCCGCTTGGAATTGCTGTTCATTGAGAGAAAGCTGGCGGTGATTGACCAGACAGCCAACCCGGTGACCGTGAATATCGACCAGTGGGATCTCAAGTCGAGGAGACGACACATGAAAAGATTGATCGTGGTCCTTTGCGTTTTGGCGGCCGGACTGGCCGCCCCGCTGTTCGGGCAGAAGGTCGATCGGCAAGGAAAGATCTGGCTGGATGCCAAGCACGATGCAGTCGAGGTCAACGTGAACGGCACGTGGACGTCGAAGTCCTGGGGGCGAGTAGTCCTGAACCAGGCGGCTGGGGCGCGGGACATCGTCGGAACGGGAGATGGCTGGGATGTGTTGGGCGCGGTAAGCGGCAAGCAGGTGTATCTGATCTTCTCGTCCCGTGGCCGGATCATGTACTCGGCGGAGTTGACGGCGGACGGCCCCGACACGCTGAACGGCGGCTACTGCAGGGGGCTGCTTTTCCCTGGCAGTAAAACGAAACCCATGCACCTGGCTAAGTAACGGCGGGCGCGTACAGCTTCGCTTCCAGGGACCGCGGCTCGGAGCAGACGGTCGAGGATACGCCCCATTCTTCCCCGACCAACCTTGTGTTCCGGACTCGCCAGTTCTGCCAGGGTTCCGCTCGGCACGATAGGCGCGTTGCCGGGGTTGGGCTACTTCGCCAGATGCATCGGAATCGTCTTCACCCCGGAAGCGAGTACACTCTAATTTAGGACAGCGTCGAACTGCCCGGCTCAGATTCCAGACTGACGAGACGCGAACTTGGCCGGCTCGTCCGGCTACGACGCCAGTCCTCTTCGAGCATGCTCCAAACGGCAAGGTCGACCCAGCGGTCGCCGACGAGCTGCGTGTTGCGCAGTACGCCTTCCTTGGTGAAGCCGAGGCGCTCGGGGATGGCGCAGCTCCGTCGATTGCTTACGCCGCACTGGATCACGACGCGATGCAGGCGCATGGTGTCGAAAAGGTACTCCAGCATCGCCGCAGCCGAGCGAGTGACGATTCCCTGGCCCTGGCGGCTGGATTCGATCCAGTAGCCAATGCTGCACGCGCGGTTGGTCCAGTCGATGGCATGACAACCGACTGAGCCAACCAGCGCGCCATCCACCCAGATGCCGCAATGCGGGCCGCGGTTATCGTTCCACTGCAGGGCAACCACTTCTTCGATAAAGTGGCGCACATCGTCGACCCCGTGGTTGCGATCCACCCAGGGCAGCCACTCGGCCAGGTACGCGCGGTGGCGCTCCACCACCGCAAACAAGGCCGCGGCGTCGCGAGATTCGAACAATTTGATTTCGATGCCAGGCGCTACAGTTCGCTGGAACATGCGGGGGGCGTTGTCCGCCATTTCGGCGCCACTCATAAAGTCCCCGAGGTCTTCTGCGGATTGCGCGACTTGGAAATCGCCGGCAATTCCTGCGTATCCGGCTGCACGTATGCCGTGAGCCCTGCCTGCAGCAAGTCGAAAGCGGTATCCGGATCGTCTGCGTACTGGAACAGGTTCAGATCTTCGGCGCTAATGGTGCCGTATTTCACCAGCGCGTCGAAGTTGATAATCTCCTTCCAGTATTTCGAGCCGTAGAGCACGACGGTTACCTTCTTGGCGAGCTTCTGCGTTTGCGTGAGGGTGAGGATCTCCATCATCTCATCCAGCGTGCCGAAACCGCCGGGAAAGACGACCAGCGCCTTAGACAAATACGCAAACCAGAACTTGCGCATGAAGAAGTAGTGGAATTCGAAGCTCAGCTCCGGCGTGATATACTGGTTCGGAAACTGTTCGAAGGGCAGGCCGATGTTGAGACCGATGGTCTTCCCGCCGGCGTCGGCGGCGCCGCGATTGGCGGCCTCCATAATGCCGGGACCGCCGCCGGAACACACCACGAAACGATACGTGCCGTTGGTGAATTGAGCAGCCCACTCTGTGAGCTTATGCGCCAGCGTGCGGGCGTCCTTATAATATTGACCCAGTGGGCCGTCCTCGCGCACGCGCGCTGAGCCGAAAAACACAACCGTATCGCGAATTTTCTGGCGGCGGAAGTGGGCCAGCGGCTGCAGAAACTCCGACAGGATGCGGAGGCCGCGCGCGTCCGGACTGTTCAGAAACTGCTCGTTGAGGTAAGCGACCGGATGGCGGTCGCCATGGGGGGGCGTCTGATTATTCATCGCTCTCCTAATTGATCGACTTTTTTCTTCAATTCCCGTAGGGTCTTCATCATTTCGGGCAGTTTTTGGAAGGCAGTGATGGCGCGGAGCCAAACGCCGGCTTCGAAGGCGGGGGAGCCGGAGACGCGTCCGCCGGCGGGAACGTCGCCGCCGAGGCCGCTCTGCGCATACACGATCGCGCCTTCATGCACGGTGAGATGGCCGGCCGAACCGGCCTGTCCGGCGAGCAGCACGTTCCGCTCAAGCGTGGTGCTGCCGGCGAGGCCGGCCTGGGCGCAGATGATATTGTCCTCGCCTACCACGCAGGCGTGGCCAATCTGCACCAGGCTGTCGATTTTCGCACCGCGCCGGACGCGGGTTTCGCCAATCGTGGCGCGATCGACCGAGGTGAGGCTTTGCACTTCGACGTCGTCTTCTATGACGGTGAGACCGGACTGGACTATTTTTTCGTGTGTGCCATCGGCGCGCTTCGCGAAACCGAAGCCGTCGCCGCCGACCACTACGCCGTTCTGCAGTGTCACGCGGTTGCCAATGTGACAGAACTCACGCACGGCGGCGTGAGAATGGGCCAGAAAATCATCGCCGATCTCGACACCCTCGTAAATCACCACGTGCGGGTGCAGGGTGGCATTGCGGCCGATCTTCACCCGTTCACCCACGGCGGCAAACGGGCCGATGGAGGCGTTCTCGCCGATGATAGCGCTAGCGGCGACCGAGGCCAATGCGTGAATTCCCGGCGCGGGCCGCGGCGGCTGGTAGAACAACGCCAGGGCGCGGGCGAAATCCAGATACGGGTTCTGGGAGACCATGCAGGCAATGTCGACGCCGGCCAGCGGCTCGGCCACCAGGATGGCGCTGGCACGCGTGTGTCTCGCTTTGGCACCGTACTTCGGATTGGCCAGAAACGTGACTTGGCCTGGGCCGGCTTGTTCAACGGTAGCGACGCCGGTGATTTCAATATCGCCCGAGCCTACCAACCGGCAACCGAGGGCTTCGGCCAGAATGTTCAATTTCATAGGACGGCTCGCAGTTAACCTTCAGCGTACCTCGCCGCAAGAGTGCGCGGGCGGAGCGAAACGCATCGAGCGGCGGATGTCAAGAAAAGGATCTTCCGGTTTTACAAGGCGATAAAAATTGGTTGACACGCCGATTACGGGTCTGTTACGCTCCCAGAGTTCCATGATGAAAACCCCCGCCGCTTCCCCGTTCAAAGTTCTGCTCGTCGACGACAATCCCGACGGGCTCTTGGTGCGCCGCCTTCTGCTCGAAGAGCTGGGGCTGCAGGTGGAGACGGCGCTAAACGGTGAAGAAGGTTTGCGGCGATTCCAGTCCGGCAGCTATGACGTGGTCGTCACGGATTATCGCATGCCGGGCATGGACGGCATCGAGATGATTCGCAGAATCCGCGAGCGGGACGCCACGGCGCGCATCATCCTTCTATCGGGGTTCGTGGAGCCGCTCGGGTTGAACGAGAAGAACACCGGTGCCGACGCGGTGATTGCCAAGACGTCGAGCGAGCCAGCCATGCTGGCGCGGTCCGTGAAACGGTTACTGAACCGGATGCCGCCGCGCAAGCCGGTGGCTTCGTCGCGTGCCACGGCGGCGGCGCGGGCTGCGGCGATTTAGGCCCGGCGAACCAATCCCATGCGTCATTTTCCGCGGCCGTTGGCGGCAATGCTGCTGGCGACGGCATTGGGCGCAGCTCCGGACAGCGCGGGGCGCCGTCCCGCTCCCGCGAAACCGTCCGCCGCGGTACGCCGGTGGATGAAGGGGATGACGCTGCGCGAGGAAGTGGCGCAGTTGGTGTTCGTGGCCTTCCCTGGCGCGGCGCCGCACGTCCGTTCCCGCGAGTACCTGCGATTTGCGCGGCTGATCCGCGACGTGAAAGTGGGCGGCCTGATCCTCACCAACACCGCCTACGGCCGCACCATCCAGCACGCCGAGCCCTACGCATTGGCTGCCTTTCTCAACCGCGTGCAGCGCATCGCCAGAGTGCCGCTGCTGGTGGGAGCCGATTTCGAGCGCGGCGCATCCATGCGGGTGGCAGGCACTACGGCGTTTCCGCACGCGATGGCTTTCGGCGCGGCGGGCGATCCCGAACTTTCGCGTTTCGAAGGCCAGGTGACGGCGAGGGAGGCGCGCGCGCTGGGCGTGCACTGGGTCTACTACCCGGTGGCCGACGTAAACATCAACCCCGACAACCCCGTGCTCAACATCCGCTCGTTCGGCGAAGACCCGCAGGCGGTGGCGGCACAGGTGGCGGCCTTCATCGAGGGCGCCCACGCCGACCCGCGCAACTACGTGCTGACCACGGCCAAGCACTTCCCCGGTCACGGCGACACGTCGGTGGACAGCCACCTGAATCTGGCTACCGTTCCCGCATCGCGCGAGCGGCTGGAGAGTGTGGAATTGGTGCCGTTCCGCGCCGCCATTGCAGCCGGCACGGACGCCGTGATGACGGCTCACATAGCCGTTCC
Organism: uncultured Solibacteraceae bacterium; assembly: GCA_964520085.1. Classification (GTDB taxonomy): domain Bacteria; phylum Acidobacteriota; class Terriglobia; order Bryobacterales; family Bryobacteraceae; genus Bog-375. The sequence goes on from CAZFOP010000013.1 coordinate 13,307, forward strand.
AGCGCTCGCGCCCGCCGACTTGCCGGCCACGCTTTCGCCAGCCATCCTCACCGGCCTGCTGCGCGGCGAGCTCGGGTTCCAGGGCCTGGTGATCACCGATGCGCTTGACATGGGAGGCATTGCCAAGGGTTTTCCTCCGGGCGATGCAGCGGTGCGCGCCATCGAAGCCGGTGCCGATACGCTATTGATGCCGCCAGATCCCGAGGCAGCCATCCGCGCGGTGGTAGCGGCGGTCGAGAGCGGCCGCATCCAGCGGCAGCGTATCGAGGGAAGCGTGGCGAAAATTCTGGCGGCAAAGGAAAAGGTCGGCCTGGACCGGAAGCGCTTCGTCAACGTGGAGGGCCTGGGCGAGATAATCAACGCGCCGGAAGCCAACGAAAAGGCGCAGGAAGTGGCCGAACGCGCCGTCACCCTGGTGCGCAATCGGGAGAACCTGGTGCCGCTGGCCACTCCCGAACGCGCCTGCTTCGTTGTGCTGAACGAGGGCCGCGATTCGAACGAGGGGCAAGCGTTTTCCCAGGAAGTGCACACGCGCCTGACTCATTCGACGGTGACGACGCTGGACACATCGCTATCGCGCGCGGATGTGGATGCGGCGCTGGCCCGCATGACGCCGTGCGAGAGCGTCGTTGTGGCGGCCTTCGCTTCGGTGACTGCGTATCAAGGCTCGCTCGGGCTAGGCGGCGAACTGCCGCACGCTATGGAAACGCTTGCCGGCTTGGCGAAGCCGCTGGCGCTGGTGGCGCTGGGCAATCCATACATGCTGCGCAGCTTCCCCGACGTCACGGCCTATCTGGCTACGTTCAGCAGTGTGCCGCTTTCGGAAGCGGCGGCGGTTCGGGCGCTATGGGGCGAAATCGATATTCGCGGCCACTTGCCGGTCTCCATCCCCGGCTTGGCCGCACGCGGCGATGGCATTCAGATCAAGGCCTCCCTTCCCGCTCACAGCGTGGCTCCGTAGCGACTGACGTCAAACGTCCGGCCTTTCACCGGCGCTTTCGGCGAGGCGCACCACACCTCTGCGGAATTCTCGCAGGACCCAATCGCGCCCGGTCGCGCCGTTTGGCAAACGCCGCGCACAACTATTTGTGCGACGCCGGGTTCCTGAAGAGGCGGACTCGGCAAAACGCCAGTCCGCCAAAAGCCCCCGGCATCGCATATAATTCAAACACGGAATGTAAGCTTATTTATGAGGAGGAAATCAAACGCATGAACCGATCGATTGCTTCGGTGTTTTTCATGTCCATCCTGTTAGCCGCGCCCTTGCTGGCGCAAACCACCATTGGAGGCGGGGCCTGCAGCTCGGCGACATTGGATGGGGTCTATGACGTCGCCATCACGTCGAGGCAGGTCTCGTCTTCGGGAACCTTCACCGGCGTGTTCCAGTCGACCGGTCTGGCGACCTTTGACGGCCTGAGCGCGGTTACCATCAGCTTGACCTCGAATACGGGCCAGGTCGTGGGGACGGCGCTGACATGGTCGGGCTCCTACAGCGTGCAGGCCGACTGCGCCGGTGTCATCAACGTCACCTCGGGAGGCAGCGCGACGTTGAATGTGGCGGTCTATAACCAGGGCAACGACTTCCTGCTCAGCGGCAGCGACGCCGCCAACTACATCTACTCCGGCAGCGGCGTTACCCAACCTGCAACGGCAACACCCGCCGGGGCCGGTTGCTCAGCCAGCACGTTCTCGGGCGTCTACACCTTCAACGGCACCGGATTCGCGCTGACCGGCACCGCCGTGAGCGGCGCCGAGAACGGTTCCGGTTTGCTGCAATTCGACGGTGTGAGCAAGGTGACGGTCAACGTTTCGATGTCGGCACTCGGCGCGGCGCCGAGCGCGCTCACCCTCACCGGAACATATTCGATATCGTCCAACTGCCTGGGGTTGGCCACACTCACCGATGTGAGCGGTAACTCTTACGAAATGAACTTCAGCATATACAACACATCGGCAGCCAACGGGGCCGCCTCTTTGGGATTGGCGCAGGTCTCGAAGTTCCTGGTTACCGGCAATGCGCACTTCGTATACACCCAGCCGGCCGGTAGCGCAGCAGTTCGCGGATTGGGGGACTCGCCGGCGCTGGTGATGGTGGCGAAGCCGAAGTCCGGCTCCGCCGATCAGGGAGGACGGGCATGAGAAACGCACGCACGGTCGGTTGGTTTGTCTTCGGTTGCCTGCTGGCGGCGCCCGCTGTGGCGCAGAACCAGATCGGCGGCGGGAGTTGCAGCGCTGCGAGCCTGAACGGAACATACGCCCTCACTCTCAGCGGCCGCGCGATCTCGGCCACCGGAAGCTTCGCGGGTACAATACAGGCGGTCGGCACGGCGACGTTCGATGGCAAGAGCGCCGTCATCTTCTCGGGGATTGCCAACTCGAATCAGATTGTCGGCACACCGTTCAGCTCCGCCGGAAGCTACGCCATTGCGCCCAATTGCTACGGCCCAATTAATTTTGTCGCTGGAAGCACGGCGACATATACTCTGGTCGTGTGGGGTGGCGGCAGTGATTTTGGCATTACCGGATCGGACGCCACCTACGTCTATTCCGGTAGTGGTAGCAACGTATTCCCGGTGGGCTGCGCCAAGGCCACGCTGTCGGGCGCATACAGCTTCAGCTCAAGCGGATCGACCCTGAACGGGACTACCCAGACTGGCTCGGCCGACGAGGCTGGGATCTTCCAGTTCGATGGCCAGGGAAATGTCACGGCCAGTTACACCGAGTCGTCCAGCGGAAAAACACCTGCCGCTATCACGGCCACCGGGACTTACTCGGTCACTCCCGCCTGCTTGGCGTCCGCGACACTCGTCGATTCGAACGGCCAGACCAACGCGCTGAACATGGCCATCACGGGTGACTACGGCGCCAACGCCGATCTGATCCTCGCCAACCCGCAGTTCGTCCGTAGTGGCGCGGCACATGCGGCGTTGCTGAATCCGACCGAATCCATCGGGAACGTCTTCAGCTATGCCGTGAACTCGACGCCGCCGGGAAGCGTTTTCGTGTTATACGGAACCGATCTTGCCACTAAGAATGGGTCGGCGGCAACCGTCCCATTTCCAACCACGCTATTGACTACCAAAGTGACGGTGAACGGGGAGGCGGCGCCGTTGTATTTTGTGTCCCCTACCCAGATCAACGCGGTAATGCCCTGGGATATCCCCGGTGGCACGGTGGCATCCGTGGTGGTTGAAGACGGGACTGCGACGAGCAACGCCGCGGCGGTTTATGTTCCCGCCACGGGGACGCCGGGGATCGGCGTCTACAACAGCAATCGCGCGGACGTGACGAATTCGAATGGCAGCGTGAATTCCGCTACGGTGCCCGCCAGCGTCGGAGATGAGGTGGTGGCATGGTTCACCGGCGGAGGTCCGGTCCAGGCTGCTGGAAAGCTCGTAACCGGCGCCCCCGCACCCGCGGGACTCTCCCCCATAACCGGAAACTATTCCGTGACCGTCGGCGGCATTCCGGCCAACGTCATTTACATCGGCCTGGCGCCGGAGTCGGTTGGAGAATATCAGGTGAACTTTAACGTTCCGCAACTCGCCAAGGGCACTTATGCGGTGCAAATCACCATTGATGGCGTGGCGTCCAACAAACCCGTGATGACGGTCGGGAATTAGGGCGCCGGCGAGCAGCGACTTCAGCCGTTTCCGGCGCTAATCCTCGCCGCCGGAAGCGGCCGAGGCCGCATTCATGTAGCGGTGATCGCGGCAGATGCCTCGCTTGGATGACCGGATGAACTCGACCAGGTGGAGCGCTTCCGGCGTTGCCAGGGCCTCGATCCGCTCCAGCGCTTCCTTGCGCGCGAGCGCCGAGCGATACAGCAGACGGTAGGCCTGTTTCAACGCCGAAACCGTCTCGCGCGAGGCGCCGCTGCGGCGGAGCCCCACCAGGTTCAAGCCGTGCGCGGCGCAGTCGAATTCCGAGACCAGCAAATACGGCGGGACGTCCTGCGCCACTCGCGTATTGGCCGCCACCATGCACAACCGCCCGACCTTGGAGAACTGATGCACGCCGACGCCGGCGGAGAGAAATGCGTTGTCTTCAATCTCCGCGTACCCGCCCAGGCTGGTGCTGGGGCCGATGGTGATCTGGCTGCCCAGTTGGCAATCGTGCGCGATGTGTACGCAGCTCATCACGTAGTTGTCGTCGCCAAGCACGGTGACCGCGCCCGGTTTGGTGCCGCGCGAAATGTTGACGAACTCGCGCAGCACGTTGTGATTGCCCACCCGCAGGTAGCTCACATTCTCCTCGCGAAACTTCTTGTCCATCGGGTCCGTGCCGAGGTGGGCGCCGGAATAAATATGATTGCCTTCGCCGACCGTGGTGTAGCGCTTCACGATCGCGAAGGGGTCCAGCCGTGTGTGCGGCCCGATCTCCACTTCATCTTCGACGATGCAGTACGCCCCGATCACCGCCGTCGGGTGAACGCGCGCTCGCGGATGTACGATTGCCGTGGCGGCGATGTTGGGCCCAGAGGTGTTCGGTTCCATGGTTTCTGCCGGTGGCGCCCAACGGAACATCCTCGCCCGGACAGCTTGCCCCGCGGGAGGATCGCGAGCGCGTCAGGCTGATTCTAACGCAAATCGCGGATCTTCTCGCGCGGACATGCGGCAATCGGCGTGAACGAGGGAAGCATGCAAGGCGGACATCGCCCCGCGACGGATTCTGCGACCTAACGCGGATCGAGGATGTCGCCGGCATCGAGAAGCCATTAGCGAGAGTTGTAGCACGGGATGACGATGAAAACCGTATCCACGAAGTTGCCCAATAAGACGCTTCAAGAAAACGCAATGATGCGCTCCGGCCTCAGCGCGGTGCATGCCGTTTGGGAAAGCTCCCACTAAAGTTCGGCTGCGGACCTGCCGAATAGGTAGGTCAGGAGAGCAAATGAAACCCTCTGTCGTGGCGGCACTGTTCGCGTTGGCGGCTGGCATCCCTCAGGCTGCTTCGGCCACGGATTGGACCCTGACTTTCAGCACGTACTTTGGCGGCAGCGACATGACCACTGCCACAGCCGTAGCCGTGGACGGGATCGGCAACATATACGTGACAGGATGGACCGACTCCACGACTCTGCCCGGATGCAATCCGACACGCCCCAACGCCGGTGGCGTGGACGCGTTCGTCGCCAAATGGGATGGCGCCACGCACCGAATCGATTACTGCACCTTCCTGGGCGGCCGCGGCGATGATCGTTCCTTCGCCATTGCCGTGGACGGCTCCGGTTACGCCTACATCACCGGTTGGACTACGTCGGCGAATTTTCCCGTCAGCATGCCGTTGCAAGTGGCGTTGGCGGGAGCTGAGAACGCCTTCGTGGCAAAACTCAATCCGGCCGGCGTCCTGGTCTACAGCAGCTATCTGGGCGGCAATGGATCCGACAGCGGCAACGCCATAGCCGTTGACAGTGCCGGCAACATGACGGTGGTCGGTAGCACTACTTCGACCAAGTTTCCTCTCGCCAACCCGATTCAGTCCAGACTGAACGGCCAAACCAACGTCTTCGTCACTCGCCTCAACCCGGCAGGAAATCTGCTCGTGTACAGCACCTACCTAGGTGGCAACGGCAACGATTACGGCACAGCCGTTGCCTTGGATGGCACCGGGGCGGCGTATCTCACTGGGAGTACCACATCGACAAACTTTCCTACAGTTTCCGCCTTTCAGCCCGCGTCCGGCGGAAATCAGGACGCTTTTGTGGCGAAGATTAACGGCGCGGGAAACGATCTGGTCTATAGCACATACCTCGGTGGCAGCGGAGGCACGGTCGGTTTTCCCGAGACGGGGACTGGAATCGCGGTGAACAGCGCGGGAGATGCATACGTCACCGGGAACACCAGTTCCCAGAATTTCCCCCTGGCGAATGCTCTATTCTCGGCTTCAGCGGGAGTTGGAATGCACGCCTTTGTAGCTGAGCTGAACCCTGCGGGCAACGAACTACTGTATAGCACGTATCTTGGTAGCAGCAGCGTCGATCAAGCTGCGGCCATTGCCGTCGATTCCTCCGGAAACATCGTAGCCGTCGGTTATACAGCTTCTCCAGACTTTCCGGTGACCGACGCTGTACAGGCGTCCTTGGCAGGCGGGTACGACGCGTTTGTCACCAGGCTGAACTCCACGGGAACCGCCTTGCTCGGTAGTACGTTCTTCGGAGGCAGCGGCAGTGACGCCGCCAATGCCGTCGCATACGCGGCCTCCGACGCAATCTACGTGGCGGGACAGACGCAGTCGCTTAACCTTCCGCTTGAGAACGCGACGCAGTCGGCCTTGGCGGGAGCCCAAAACGCGTTCCTCGCCGTGTACGCCGTGCCCGTGCAGGTAAGTGCGCCGGCCGCGCCTGCTGGTCTGGCGGCGACAGCGGGCAGCGGGTCGGTGTTGCTGAATTGGACGAATTCCAGTGGCGCGAGTTCCTATAACGTGTACCGCGGGACAGCCGCTGGCAGCGAGAGCACGACAGCGATCGCCACCGGCATTGCT
>CAZFOP010000014.1:0-19680 GCA_964520085.1 uncultured Solibacteraceae bacterium
AGCTCAGCGCCTTGTTGCCGCCGCTCTGCATCTGCCGCATCATGAAAATCCAGAATGCAATAACCACGATGAAGGGCGAAGCGTTGATCAGGATGGACACCCACCCGGAGGAACTGGTGTCCTTGGCGTCCACGTTGACCCCGTTTTCCTCCAACTGTTTGATGATGTCATTAGTTTGTGTGGGAATAAACGTGTGCAGACCGGCGCCGGGGTTGGACTTGTAAGTTCCGTGAACGTCATTGCCGGTGATAGTGACCTTATCCACGCTGCCGGCTTTGACTTTCTGGACGAATTCGGTGTAGGTTAGCGTCTGTTCCTTGGGCCCCTGCGTGTTGCGGACTACCACGAACAGCATAGCCACCACGAGGAATATGACCACCCAGAACAGAACCTGCTTGATGTTAGAACTCACTTATCCTCCCTGCGAGCCGGACTACACTCCTGCTTAATAGACGCGGCCCCACGTGTCTGCGATTCCACCTTCTCATTTCGGCCGACTTCGCGGATTTGCAAAATCCGCGTGCTGGCCGGACCCGCAGCCACACCTTGGGCGGGTCCAAACTGCCGCGTCCAGACGATGGAGTCGCCGGAGGCCAGTACCGGCCATTGGGCTCGCTCCCAAACCGGGACACGGGCCTGATGGAAGAGCGTCTTGATTTTGGCCTCGTTGGAGTGTCCGTTGGGCCGATAGCGGTCGCCGGGGCGCCAGTTACGAAACACCAAGCTCCCGGACACTAAGTGCCCGTCCACACAGTCCTCCTCACTATTATATACGCTTCCCGGGGTGGGGTCCGTTCCCCGCTTTTCAACCAGTTTCAGTTGGATCTCAATGCCCGCGCCGGGCACGCAAACGCAGCCGGGAACGGCGGCCGGCTGCTGCCAGGCCGACGGCGGAGATTGGGGCGGAGCAAAGCGAATCCAGTCGAAGGATCGGGTGATGCCAATCCCCGGCGCCTGCACGCGGCCGTGGCCTTTGGCGGCGCGGGCCATCTCGAGTGCGCGGTCCACGTGGTCGAGGCCGATCCCGCGCAGGTCGCCCTTGGCACGCTCGATGGCATGGCGGACCAGGCGGCGGGCAGCGGCCAGCGGCAGGCGGGCGAGCGCCTCGGCGGGCGCCAGCACGGCGGCGTCATCGTCACGCAGGCAAGCCAGGGCCAGCCGCGCGATTTCGTCTTTCCAATACGCCTCCTCAGCCAGCGCCCAGTCGGCGGTCTTGGCCAGGGTTTCCTCAATCGCGGGATTCCATTCCAGGGCAAGCTGCGGTAACAGGCTGTGGCGGATGCGGTTGCGCGCGAAGCGGGCGCTCCGATTGGTCGAATCCTCCCGCCAGGCGACGCCGCGCGCGCGGAGGAACGCCTCGGTTTCGGCGCGGGTGACATCGATCAGCGGACGCACGATGCCGTCATCAGTCAGCGGGCGAATGCCGGCCAGACCGGCCGTGCCCGCGCCACGCAGAAAACGGAACAGCACCGTTTCCGCCTGGTCACTGCGCGTGTGCCCCACCGCAACCGAGTCCACCGCGCCGGCCGCAATCCGCTGGCGGAAGAACTGAAGACGCGCCTCCCGCGCTGCCTCTTCCAGGTTGCCGGCCGCCGACCGCAGATCGGCCCGCTCCAGGGTGAAGGGCAAGTCCCTCGCGCCGGCGAGCGCACGGACGAATTCCGCATCCTGCCGCGATTCTTCGCCGCGCAACCCGTGATCGAGATGCAGCACGGCGAGGCGTAGATCCCAGCGTGCGGCCAGTTCCAGCAGTACTTCCAGCAAACAGACCGAATCCGCACCACCCGAGATAGCCACTCCAACCCGCTGGTGGAGACGGAACATGCCGTGCCGTTCGATGGTGAGAGCAACACGCTGGAGCACAATGCGGTACCGCACTTCATTGTGGCACGGGCAAGCGAAAGCACGCCCCACTGCCGGCACTGGCCAGGCATGCTTTCATTTGCCCGTGTATTGGCCGTGCCAGAGCCGGCGTGACCTTTCGGGCGCCGGCACGTCTACGATAGGGAGGCCACTTGCGAGGCGCACTTACCGGCAAGCGGCGCACATCAGACAAAACAATCTGGAGGCTACATGAGTTTCAAAGGAATCTGGACCCGTCCGCGCGGAGCGGCGTTGGCGGCGGCGATGGCAGCGGGGTTGGGCGCCCTGGCGATGGGTGCCGCGGAGCACGCGAGCAACACTAACCCCCCGGCTACGTTTCGCTATGCCAGCCCGGACGAATCGTCCAGCCGCAACACGTTCGCTCCGGTGGTGAAGAAGGTGCTGCCAGCCGTGGTCAACGTTTCTTCGTCCAAGATGGTGAAAAGCCCGATGGGCATGATGCCGGGCAACATGGAACCGTTCTTCCGCCAGTTTTTCGGCGACGACGACGGCGCGCCATTCGGCTCTGGCGGCCGTGGCGAGCGCGGCCAGATGGCGCCCAGGCAGCAGCGGCAAGAGGGACAAGGATCGGGCGTAATCGTCAGCCCGGAAGGCTACATTCTCACCAACAATCACGTGGTGGATGGCGCCACCGACGTGCGCGTCACGCTCTCGGATAAGCGCGAGTTCAAAGCGCGCATCGTTGGCACCGATCCGAAGACGGACCTGGCGGTGCTCAAGATCGACTCGACCAATCTGCCCACGGTGGTGATCGGCGATTCCGACAAGGTGCAGGTGGGCGACTACGCACTGGCCGTCGGCAACCCGTTCGGTCTGGGCGGCACGGTGACGATGGGCATCGTGAGCGCGACCGGCCGGGGCAACCTCGGTATCGAAGATTACGAAGATTTCATCCAGACCGACGCGCCCATCAACCCGGGCAATTCGGGCGGCGCGCTGGTGAACGACCGTGGCGACCTGATCGGCATCAACACGGCGATCCTGTCGCACTCGGAAGGCAACCAGGGGATTGGTTTCGCCATTCCGGTGGCCGTGGCGCGCAACGTGACGGACCAGATTCTGCGCAACGGCAAAGTGACGCGCGCCTATCTGGGCGTGATGTCGGAAGAAGTGACGCCTGCGCTGGCCAAGGCGTTTCGCGAGAAAGAACCGGGCGGTGCGCTGGTGGCGGAAGTGAAGCACGATAGCCCGGCCGCGCGCGCCGGCATCGAGAAGGGCGACATCATTCTCTCCGTGAACGGCAAGCCGGTTAGCGACAGCGCGCAACTGCGCATGACCATTTCGCTGATGCAGCCCGGCACGGCGGCGAGCTTGAAACTGCTACGCGATGGCTCGGAGCGCGAAGTTTCGGCGCACCTGGAGGAGATGCCCACCGAGACCGCCAAGGCCTCCAGCGAGCCGGACGCCACGCAAACCGGCATGGACGGCGTTTCGGTCGAGGACGTGAGCGCAGGTAGCGCCCGCCAGCTTGGCCTCGCGCCCGATACGTCCGGCGTGGTGGTGACCGCCGTCGATCCCGCCAGCCAGGCCGCCGCAAACGGCCTGCGGCGCGGCGACGTCATCCAGGAGGTCAACCGCAAGCCGATTCACAACACCGCTGAGTTCGAGAAGGCTCTCAAGAATTCCACTGCGGAGACCCTACTGCTGGTCAATCGTCAGGGCGCCACGCTCTACCTCGCAGTGTAATTGGCGGCAGCGCAGCAATTGCGGCAACCGCTCCCTGGCGGTCGCGTCTCCGATCGGAGACGCTCGCCACGGGGAGCGGTTGCTTTTCACTCCCCAAGTATGAGTAGATGGGCCTAATGGCAGTTCTTCCTCAAACCGAGAGCCAGGGGCTCGCGGCCAATATCGATCTCGAGGCGGAAATCCTGCGGCTGAAGCGCGAGATGAATGCCGTCATCCTCGCGCACTTCTACCAGGAGCCGCGAATTCAGGACTTAGCCGATTTTGTCGGCGACAGCCTGCAGTTGTCGCAGAAGGCCGCGGCCACCTCCGCGGACGTCATCGTTTTCTGCGGCGTGTTGTTCATGGCGGAGACGGCCAAGATCCTCAACCCCGACAAGCTGGTACTGCTGCCGGATCTGGCGGCCGGCTGTTCGCTTGCCGATGGATGTCTGGCGGACGAATTCGCGGCGTTTCGCGCGCGCTACCCCGATCACGTTTCCATCACGTATATCAACTGCACTGCCGCGGTGAAGGCGCTCAGCGATATCATCTGCACCTCCAGCAACGCAGAGAGGATCATCCGGCAGATCCCGCCCGAGCAGCCGATCCTGTTCGCGCCCGACCAGCACCTGGGCCGCTTCCTAATGCGGAAGACCGGACGTGAGATGCGGCTGTGGACGGGTAGCTGCATGGTTCACGAACAGTTTTCCGAGCGCAAGCTGCTGGAATTGAAGGAGCAGCATCCGCAAGCCAAGTTACTGGCGCACCCCGAGTGCCGCGAAGCGGTGTTGCGCCACGCCGATTACATCGGCTCGACAACCGGAATTCTCTCGACCGCGCGCGAGAGCACTGGGACTGAGTTCATCATTGCCACCGAAACCGGCATCTTGCACCAGATGCAGAAATCGTGCCCGGAGAAGACGTTCATTCCGGCTCCAACCGATGGCGGCTGCCAGTGGGGCGAGGGCGGCGCATGCAGCGAATGCCCGCACATGAAGCTCAACACGCTCGAGAAACTCTACGTCGCCATGCGGGACCGCCGGCCGGAAATCAATCTCGAAGAAGAGTTGCGCCAACGCGCCCTGCGTCCCATCCAGCGCATGTTGGAGATGAGCTAGAGTGGTGGGGCAGGCGCTTCCGCCTGCCAACCGGCATTCGGCGATAATCGAGGGTTGGCAGGCGGAAGTGCCTGCCCCACGTACTATGTCTGAAGCCTTCGATGCCTCCGGTTACAGCGAACTGCTGCGCGAATTTCTCAAAGAAGATTTTGGAGCCGGGGATATCACGACGGACACAGTGGTGCCAGCCGGGTTGCGCGCGCGAGGGGAACTGATCGCCAAAGCTCCGCTGGTGCTGGCTGGCCTCGATCTGTTCCTCGAAGTTTTCCGTCTGCTGGAGCCTGCCGTGGTGGCCGAGGTTTCGCGCAAGGACGGCGAGGAACTGGCAAGCGGCGAGATTCCCGCGCACGTGCGAGCCACGGCGCGCACCTTGCTTTCGGGAGAGCGCGTGGCATTGAACCTGCTGCAGCGGCTGTCCGGAGTCGCCACCCTCACGCGCCGCTTTGTACGCGAGGTGGCGGGCACTGGCACGCAGATTCTGGATACACGAAAAACCACACCGGGGCTGCGCGCGCTGGAAAAATATGCGGTCCGCGTCGGCGGAGGCCGTAATCACCGCAAGGACCTGGCGGAAGCCCTGCTGATCAAGGAGAACCATATCCGGCTTGCGGGAGGAGTTTCCGCCGCGCTCCTGGCAGCGCAGGCGGCGAAGGGCCGGGCCAAGTGGATCGAAATCGAAGTGACGAATTTCGACGAGTTGCGCGACGCGCTCGTTCACGGCCCGGACGTCATTCTGCTCGACAATATGAAGCCCCCACAGGTGCGTCAGGCGGTCGAACAGGTGCGCCGCACGGAACTCGAGCGGAAGACTACCATCGAGGCCTCGGGCGGGATTACGCTCGCCAACGTGAGGGAGTTCGCCGAAGCGGGTGTAGACTGGATATCGGTCGGCGCGCTGACCCACTCCGCACCGGCAGTGGATCTGAGTTTCGAGATTGAGCCGGCTTGATGCAGGACACCATACAGACCGACGTTCTCGTCATCGGCAGCGGTCTGGCAGGGCTCGCGGCAGCTTGGGCAGCCGCCAACCGGGGCTGCCAGGTCACGTTGCTGACGCGCGCCGCAAACGCCGCGGAGAGCAATACGGATCGGGCGCAGGGCGGAATCATCTATCGCGCGCCAGGGGAAACCCCGGAGCAACTTGTGGCCGACATTCTCTCGGTTGGCGGCGGTCTGAGTTCGCCCGACGCCGCGCGCCTGCTGAGCCGCGAAGGCCCGCGCCTGGTGAAGGAACTCCTGATTGACGAGTTCGGCGTTCCCTTCGATCGCTCGGCCGACAATCCCGAACAGCTCGATCTGACGCGCGAGGCGGGCCATTCGCTGCCGCGCATCATCCATCACAAGGATCAAACCGGCTCCGCGATTGAGCGGGCGTTTCTGGAGCGGGTCCGCGCGCATCCAAACGTGACGGTGGTTTCGAACGCGACCGCCGTGGACCTGCTGACCGTATCGCACCACTCGATCGAGCCCACCGACGTGTATCGCCTGCTGACCTGCGTTGGAGCATACGTGCTCGACCGGACCACGGAGAAGATTTTCTCTCTGCTGGCCAAGGAAACCGTTCTGGCCACCGGCGGGTTGGGCAGCGTTTATCTGCACACAACGAATCCGCCCGGCGCGCGCGGCGATGGCATCGCGATGGCCTACCGCGCCGGCGCGCGCTGCATCAACATGCAGTACATCCAGTTTCACCCCACTGCGCTGCTGGCGCCGGATGGCTGCTTCCTGATTTCCGAAACGGTGCGCGGGGAAGGTGGCCGGCTGGTGGATCGTCACGGAAGGGAATTCATGCAGAAATTCCATCCCGACGGATCGCTGGCGCCGCGCGACATCGCCGCGCGCGCCATCTATCAGACCATGCTCGAAACGGGCGAACCGTGCGTCTACCTCGACATCACGCACAAGCCTGCCGAGCATCTTCGCGAACGATTCCCGGGCATTTACGCGGTGTGCATCGAGCGCGGCATTGACCTCACTCGCGAACCGATCCCCGTCGTCCCGGCGGCGCACTATAGCTGCGGCGGCATTGCCACCGACGATTGCGGCCGCACCACGGTCAACCGGCTACGGGCGGCCGGCGAGGTGGCCTGCACCGGCTTGCAAGGCGCCAACCGCCTGGCCAGCACGTCGCTGCTCGAATGCCTGGTTTGGGGAACGCGGGCCGGCGCGGACGCCGCCGAAGGCATCCGGCGCGGCGACGATTTCTACTTTCCCAAAGTGGCCGATTGGCGTTACGAACGCGAGCCGGCGGACCCCGCGCTCATCAGCCAGGATTGGCTGACCATCCAGCACACGATGTGGAATTACGTCGGCCTGATTCGCAGCGAGCGGCGGTTGAACCGGGCCATGCGAATTCTGCGCGAGTTGGACTTAGAGATCGCGCGCTTCTACGAAAAGTGCGAAGTCAGCGATTCCATTATCGGCCTGCGCAACGGCATCCTCACCGCGTTTCTAATTCTGGAAGCCGCCGAACAAGCCCGCGAAAGCCGCGGCTGCCATTACCGTATCAACTGAGGCCCTTTTCTTTGGTGGGGCATGCTTTAGCTTGCCCGTTTTGTCTTCAATGCTACTATCTCCTTGACGTGCAGATACGCGTAGCAAGCGACCGGTCCCTGCTGGTCACCTTTGGCGAAGAGATTTCTCCGCAGGCACATCGCGCGGTACGGCGGATGACGGCGGTGCTGGCTGGCGCGCGCGGCATCTTGAATTTGCATCCGGCGTTCGCTTCGGTCCTGGTGGAATTAGACCCGCGGCGGCATACCCACGCGGAAATCGAGAAGCTGGTGCGGTTGTCAGTGGAGCATGCGCCGGAAGAAGAACTGCCGGCATCACGGCTGGTGGAGATTCCGGTGCGCTATGGCGGCGAGTTCGGGCCGGATCTCGACGACGTGGCGCGGTATCACGATCTTACGCCGCGCCGCATAGTGGAACTGCACGCCAGCGCGGAATACGAAGTGTCGTTCGTCGGATTCGCGACCTGTTTCCCGTACCTGGCCGGCCTGCGGGCGGAGTTGGCGACGCCGCGGTTGGCGGCGCCGCGCAAGCATGTCGCGGCGGGCAGCGTGGCGATTGCGGGCAGCCAGGCGGGCGTGTATCCGCTGGCCTCGCCGGGCGGTTGGAGGGTGATTGGCCGCACGCCGCTGCGGCTTTTCGATCCCGTCGGTGAGCCACCGCCCGTGCTGCGGATGGGCGACCGCGTCCGCTTCGTGCCAATCGAGGAGGGCGAATGCTGAACCAGATCCGCGTGCTCGAGGGCGGCGCGCAGACCACCGTGCAGGACCTGGGGCGGTTCGGCTGGGCGCACTTCGGCGTGTCGGCCTCCGGCGCGGCCGACGCGCTTGCGCTGCGCGCGGGCAACCTGCTGGTGGGCAATGCGGAGAACGCGGCGGCCCTAGAGATGACGCTGGTGGGCGGCGCATTCGAATTCGAAGACGATGCGGTGATTGCACTGACCGGATCGGACTTCGGCGCCTGGCTGCCGCTATGGACGCCGGTCGCAGTGAAAGCCGGCGGCGCCATCCGCTGCGGGCCGACGCGTTCCGGCGCGCGCTGCTACTTGTGCGTGCGCGGGGGCCTGGCGGTCCCGCGCACGATGGGCAGCGCATCGACGCACCTGGCGACCGGCGTGGGCGGGCGCGCATTGCGCAGGGGCGACCTGCTGCCGATTGGCGATGCGGTGGTGCGGCAGCCGCGCCGCGCGGCCGCTTCCCCGCCCTTTTCGCGCGCTGAAGCGTTGCGCGTCACGCGCGGGCCGCAGGCGGAATGGTTCGGAGAAGAGCTCTACCGCGGCACATGGACGGTGAGCGAGGAATCGAACCGCATGGGAATTCGCCTCCGCGGCGAGCCGATTCCCAGCCCCGCCGTCCACATGCTTACGGAAGGCGTTGCACTGGGTGCGGTGCAGGCGCCGCCCGACGGCCAGCCCATCATTCTCTTCGTCGAGCACCAGACCACCGGCGGCTATCCCAAACCGGCGAACGTGATTTCGGCCGATTTCTGGCGCCTCGGGCAATTGCGCCCGCGCGACCAAGTCGCGTTCGAATCCGTTACCATCGAACAGGCGCTCGGCGCGCTGCGAGCGGCCGAGGAGTGGCTGTACTCGCTGTGAACGTCGATCTCAATTGCGACCTGGGTGAGCTGGACGACGCGGCGCTCGAAGCGCGCCTGATGGAGCACATCACTTCGGCCAATATCGCCTGCGGCGGTCACGCCGGCGACGAAGCCACCATGGAACGTACGATTCGGCTGGCGGTCGAGCGCGGCGTGAACGTGGGCGCGCACCCCGGCTATCCCGACCGCGCCAATTTCGGCCGCATCGAACTGGCCATGAGCGAAGACGAAATCGAGGAGACGGTGGCGCGGCAGATCGCCCGGCTGGAGGCGGTGGCCGGACGGCTCGGCGCGGCAATCGTCCACGTCAAACCGCACGGCGCGCTGTACAACGTCGCGGCGCGCAATCACGCGGTGGCGCGCGCGATTGGCGCGGCTGTGCGGCGATGGAATCCGCGAGCGTTGGTGTTCGGACTGGCCGGCTCCGCGATGCTTGAGGTGTGGCGCGGCATGGGATTGCGCGTGGCGGCGGAGGGGTTTGCGGACCGCTGTTATGAAGCCGATGGAACGCTTCGCTCGCGGCGGCTTCCCGGCGCATTGATCGCCGATCCGGCAGCGGCGGCGGCGCAGGCGGTTCGCCTCGCGCGCGAGGGCGGAATCGAAACCATCTGCGTGCATGGCGATACACCGGGCGCGGCGAACATCCTGCAAGCCTGCCAGAGGGCGCTACAATCGTTGACATGAGGCCGTTATTGCTGTTGGCGGTGCTGGCCGCTCCGATGGCCGCGCAGCAATGCGCCTGGCTGTTCTCGCCGAATCCGATCCCGACGCTCACGGCCGCAGGGGGCAGCGGAACATTGACGGTGACGTCCACCCCGAATGTGTGTCCGTACACTTTCTCCACGGATTCTCCCTCCTGGATAACGGTTTCGGCCGGGCCGGGGGGCACGGGAACCCAGCAAACCACCCTGCTCTGGACTGCGGCACCGAACTTAACCGTTTCGCAGCGCACCGGCAACATCGTAATCGACGACGGGTACACCTTTCACATGGCGCCGATCACCGAAGATGCAGGCACGTGCACGCTGACCCTGGGTGGAACTGGAATAACGGAATCCGCCGCGGCCGCCACCGCGAGCCTGGCAGTGCAGACGAGCTGCGTTTGGAACGCCGCAAGCGGAGTGAATTGGATCACCACGGGAGACCCCAAGGTGGGTTATTCGACTGGCACGGGCGGCGGATCTTTCAGCTTTAACGTCGCGGCGAATCCGTGTTACACGTCCCGCACTGGCAGCCTGACCGTGGTGGCCGGATGGGCCACACCGCAGGGCTTGGTGGCGGGATCGCAGCAGTATACGGTCACCCAGTCCGGATCCGACAGCAACCTGACGGTTAGCCCGGCGAGCGTCGCGCTCACTGCGGCGGGCGGCACGGGAACGGTTCAGGTGACCACCGGAGCGGGGTGCCCGTGGACCGCAACCACCAATGTGAGCTGGCTGAGCGTCACCAACATTTCGCTCGGCTCCGGCAGCGGGTTCGTGGCGTATCACGCGATGGCCAACACATCGGCTGCGCGTAGCGGCACGTTGCAGATTGGGCCACAAACGTTCACGGTGACTGAGCAGGCCATGCCTGCACCGGTGCCTCTGGTGACGGGCGTGACCAACGCGGCGAGTTATACCGTGGGGCCGGTTTCGCCCGGAGAAATCATTTCGATCTTCGGCAGCAGCCTCGGGCCCGCCCCCGGCGTAAGTTTGCAGCTCGACTCCGCCGGTACGGGTATCACCACGAACCTGGGTGGCACTCAAGTGTTCTTCGACGGTGCAACCGCCGCGCTGACTTATGCAGGCGCGGCCCAGGTTAATGCGGTTGTTCCATACGAGGTGGCGGAGAAGACGACCACGCAGATGACGGTCGCATACCAGGGCGCCACGTCCGCGCAGGCGACGCTCAACGTGCAGGCGACGACACCGGCCGTTTTTGCGCTCGAAGCCGACGGCCAGGGCAATGGCGCCATTCTCAATCAAAACAATTCGTTGAACGGCAAAGCCAATCCATCGGCGCGTAGATCGGTAGTGCAGATCTTCCTCACCGGAGGAGGCGTGACTAATCCGGCCAGCACGGACGGCTGGATCACGACCCTGATCGGCAGCCAGTTTCCGCTGCTGGTGGCCCAACCGGTGACGGTAACGATCGGCGGGGTTGCGGCGACGCAGATTACTTACGCCGGCGGCGCGCCCGGAGCCGTGGCCGGCCTGACGCAGATCGACGCAGTGGTGCCGGATAGCGTGACGCCGGGCAGCACGCTGCCGCTGGTGATCGGGATCGGCTCGGCGCAGAGCCAGAGCGGCATCACGATTGCGGTGGAGTAGGGGGTCCGCTTGGCCGCCGGTGAGTTGCTGGATCCGGTCGCTGCCTATGATCGGGTTGCGCCCGTCTACGCGCGGCTGTCGGGCCAGCGCCGGGCGTATCTCGACGCCGTCGACCGGCTTGTGGTCGGCGAGATTCGGCTGCGCAGACGTTCGCTGCTGGACGTTGGCACTGGGGATAGCGCGCGCGCGGCTCGCATTGCGACGGAGGCGGGCTTGCGGGATGTCACTCTGCTGGAGCCCAGCGCCGCTATGCGGAGCCGCTGCCCGGCGCACGCGAATATCTGGGCCATGCGGGCCGAAGAACTCCACGGCCGGCAGGCCAGCTTTGACGTCATCACGTGTCTCTGGAACGTGCTGGGGCACATTTTCCCGGCCGCCGCGCGCCTGGAAGTGTTGCGCCAGTTCGCCCGGCTGCTGGCTCCGGAAGGCAGGATCTTTATCGACGTGAATCACCGCTATAACGCGCGTCACTTCGGAGCCATGGCGACAGCGATGCGATTTCTGTGGGACCGGGTGTCGCCGAATGACGCCAATGGCGACGTCAAGGTTGTGTGGGATATCGACGGCCATCCATGCACCACATCGGGGCACGTCTTCACTCACCGCGAGTTCGCAGAGATGGCGCAACGGGCGAGTCTGCGTATCGAGAAGCGATTTGTAATCGACTATGCTTCCGGAGAACTGCGGCAGCGGAGTTATGAAGGCAATCTGCTATACGTGCTACGGTGACTCCGGTCAGGAGGCGCGAGGCCGGTTCGGACCTCGCTGCGTAGTGACTGTTCCAACCACTCCCTCACGGTCGCCAGCGGTCGATCTGGCTATTCCGTGACGGGACTCATCTGTCGTGACGCGCGCTTGATGAGAAGCTCTTCGCCCAATGGCACCGACGCCAGCACGGAAACAATCCTCTCAGCCGCGTGTCCGTCGCCATACGGGTTCTCGATTCCCCGCAGCGAACTGCGAAAGTCGTCCGTCATCGCCAGAGCGACGCGATCCAGGATTGCGGTTGCGTTCGCATCGGCATCGAGCACGTTGCGGGCGCGTTCACGGCCGCGCTGCCGTATCCCCACATTGACCGCCGGCACCGCGAAGGAGGCAGCCTCCATGATCCCACTGCTCGAATTCCCCACCAGAAGGTCCACCGAGCGCAGCAGGCTCCAGTAGAGGACCGGATCGAGGTTGATAAACACATGGCCGTTGCCGCGCCGCTGGAGAAAAGACTTCGTCCGTTCGATCAACGCCCGGCTGCCAGCGTCGGCGTTCGGATAGCAAAACACGAGTTGCGCTGGGACGGATCCGAGCGCGCCAAATAGGGCGTCGGCTTCGCGCGTGGGGTCGCGGGCGATGGTCGTGGGATGGTATGCGATCAGCGCGGTAGGGCGGGTCAACTGGATGCCGAGGCGCGCTTCCACCTGCTGGCGATCGAGCAGCGGGCTGCGGCGCAAGTGGTCGAGCGAAGGCGCTCCGGCGCGGTGGACGCGCCACTCCTCCTCGCCCATGGCGATCACGCGAGCCCGCGCCAGTTCGGTGGAGGTGAAGTGAATGTGGCTGAGCTTGGTGAGCGCGTTGCGAATGGCGTCGTCAATCGCGCCTTCGCTGATCTCGCCGCCTTCGATGTGCGCGAGCGGAATGCGCAACGCCGTCGCCACCGCCGCGGGCGCCAGCATCTCGTAGCGATCCGCAATCAGCAGTAACAGGTCGGGGCGCATCTGGCCCAGGCAGTCGGCCAGGCCGAGAGTTGCCAGACCGATCGTCTTAGCCATGCCGACATCGCTGTCCGAACTCAGCAGACATTCGATGCGCGCCGCAATCGGGAAGCCATCTTTCTCGATCTCTTTCGCCGTGCAACCGAATTCGGGAGAGAGATGGGGACCGAGCGCGACGATCTGCAACTCCACCGCCGGGTTTGCCGAGAGTTCACGCAGCGGCCAGTACAAGTGACTGTAATCGGCGCGCGAAGAGGTGACCGCCGCGATCTTACGCTTCATCTTACAACTTTCTCCGCCGCACCCACGGCTGCCAACAGGACGGAACTGGGCTGGTACTCCGGAACCATCGCCGACATCGTCTCCATAACTCCTGCTAGGTCGCCCCTATCCACGAGGTAAGTGAATTGTTCCATTCGATCGTGTAATTCGGCCGGCGTGGGACTGGGAGTTACGATGACCGACAGCGGTCCGCCGGCGGAGTCGTCGCGGAACTCCGTTTGAAAGAGTAGATCCTCCTCAATCTTCTCTCCAGGCCTCAGACCGATGGACTGGATCGGGATTGTGTTTCCGGAACTGTCCGCGGCTGCCTGGATAAGAAAACGCGCAATGTCGGCAATTCGCTCCGGCTCGCCAAGCTCCGGCAGCAGAATTCTTCCGGAGCACTCCGCCGCGCCACCAGCCAGGATCGCTTCTACCGCTTCATCGAGAGACATGAAGTAGCGGCTGGCTTCCGGATGAGTGACTGTAACTGGAACGCGCCTGGAGATCTGGTCCAGAAAGATGGGGAGCACGCTGCCGCTCGATCCGATGACATTGCCCAGCCGAATGGCGTTCATTCGGCACTGCGGAGTGCCGAGCGCAGCCACCGTCAATTCCGCCAGCCGCTTGGACGCGCCCATGATGCTGTGCGGGTTCGCTGCCTTGTCCGTCGAAACCAGCACCAGCGTCGATACGCCGTGGCGAAGCGTCGCCTGTGCCAGCGTGTAAGTGCCCAGCGCATTGTTGCGCACTGCGGCCAACGGGTTGAGTTCCAGCAGGGAGACGTGTTTGAAGGCCGCTGCGTGATATACGATGCCCGGGCGAAAGCGGCTGAACACTCCGTTCAGCAGGCCGGCATCCGTCACACTTCCCAGGATGACTTCCCGTGGGACTTGGCCATCCATCGCCTCCAAGTGCCGCGCAATTTCGAAAAGGTTGTTCTCAGAGGAATCGACAAGGACAATTCGGGAGGGGCCGGCCGCAGCGATGGCTTCCGCCACAGCCGATCCGATATAGCCGCCAGCGCCCGTGACCAGCACCGTCTGGCCGGCAACCGCGGAGGCAAACCGCCGGCGCGCGCCATTTTTGCCCGCCGGTGAGAGAAACCGCCTGAATCTCGAAGCTTCGGGATTGATCATATTTGCCGGCTGCCTCGCCTGAACAAGTCTGGCGCAAGCGCCGGGTTCCGAGCGGGGGATCAATACCAGAGTATTCCCATTTTGCTGCCACCGCGCGCGCAAGCCGGCACGAAATCGCACGGCCGGAGAGATAGCATGGGGAGGAGGAGATCGAAATGCCGCAATCCGAAGCGGAATTGCTGGCGCGCGCGGTCATCGCGCGGCTGCGGTCGGCGGGGCACCAGGCGTATCTGGTGGGCGGTTGCGTGCGCGACTTGTTGCTTGGAGCGTGGCCAAAGGATTTCGACATCTCGACCGACGCGCGCCCGGAGCGCGTGATGGAGCTGTTTCCACTGTCCGGATTGGTCGGTGCGCACTTCGGCGTGGTGCTGGTGCGCGACGAGTTGGCGCAGGTGGAAGTGGCGACCTTCCGCAGCGACCATGAATATGAGGACGGCCGGCGGCCCACCGGCGTCCACTTCGAAACCGACCCGAAGGCCGATGTGCTGCGCCGCGATTTCACCTTCAACGGCCTCATGATGGACCCGGAAACCGGGCAAGTGCTGGACTTCGTGGAGGGCCGTGCCGATCTCGACGGCCGGCTGGTGCGCTCGATCGGCGATCCCGATGCACGTTTTCGCGAAGACCATCTGCGGCTGCTGCGCGCTGTACGCTTCGCCGCCCGGCTGGGATTCTCGATCGATCCGGCCACTTTCGACGCCATGCGCCGCCATGCCGCCCTGATTGCGCGGGTTTCGGCGGAGCGCGTGCGCGACGAATTGGTGCGCATTCTCACCGAAGGGGGCGCCGCCTACGGCCTGGACCTGCTGGACGAAAGCGGCCTGCTCGCCGCGCTGCTGCCCGAGGTTGCCGCCATGCACGGCGTCGAGCAGCCGCCCGAGTTCCATCCCGAAGGCGACGTGTGGAAGCACACGCGCCTGGTGCTCAAGAACCTCGACCATGCCACGCCGGCGCTAGCCATGGGCGCGCTGCTGCACGACGTGGGCAAGCCGCCCGTGTTCCGCGTGGCGGACCGCATACGGTTCGACGGGCACGTGGAGAAGGGCATCGAGATGACCCGTGCGATTCTCACCCGCCTGCGTTTCTCGCGCGAGGACGCCGAGCAGGTGGAATCGCTGGTGGCACATCACATGCACTTCAAGGACGTTGGCCGCATGAAAGAGAGCACGCTCAAGCGACTGATGCGCCTGCCCCACTTCGACGAGCACCTCGAGCTGCACCGCCTCGACTGCCTGGCCAGCAATGGCCACATGGAAACCTACGAGTCGATGAAGTACAAGCTCGAGGAGATGACCGGCGACGAGATCAAACCGGCACCGCTGATCACTGGCGCCGACCTCATCGCGGCCGGCTACCGCCCCGGCCCGCGTTTCGGCGAGATCCTTTCGGCCGTCGAGGACGCCCAATTGGAGCATCGCCTGCGGACTCAAACAGAGGCAATGACGTGGGTGCTGGCGCAGTATCCTTTGGCGGGCTGACGCCAAGGTCCGGCTTTATAACAACTGGAGCGACCGCCGGCTGGGGCTGTGGCTTCTGGCGAGCGGGCGGCGGGGGCTCGTAGTTGCGGTAGGCCAGATCGAGCAACTCGACGACGTGCATCACGCCCTGATCTTTGCCGTGGAGACGAACGCCAGCTTCGAGTTGCACCTCGCAGCCGGGGTTGGCGGTGGCGATAATGGAAGCGCGCGTGCGGTTGACCGCTTCCATTTTGTGCGCCAGAATCTGCATCGACATTTGGTTCTGCACGATGTTGTAAGTGCCGGCGCTGCCGCAGCAGATATCGGCGCCGGACATTTCTTCCAGCGTGATACCGGGGATGGCGGCGAGCAACTTGCGGGGTGCGCCGCGGATGCCTTGGCCGTGAGAGAGATGGCAGGCGTCCTGATAGGTCACCACTTCGTCCACCGGGCCCATCCGCAAATCCAATTCGATACGCGCGAGGAATTCGGTGATGTCGCGGACCCTGGCGGCGAACTCTCGCGCAGCGGTCGCGTAGGCCGGATCGCCGGCGAGCAGCTTGCCATATTCCTTGAGCATGGCGCCGCAGCCGGCGGAGTTGCTGACGATAACGTCGAAAGCTCCGCTGCGCAGGGCTTCAATATTCTGGCGGGCCAGCGCGCGGGCATCGTCGGGAAGACCGGAATGTAAATGCAGCGCGCCGCAACAGCCTTGCCCGACGGGCACCACCACCTCGCAGCCGTTGCGCTGCAGCACGCGCACGGTGGCCTCATGTAGGCGCGCAAAGGAAACGTTGGCGACGCAACCGGAGAGGAATGCCACACGGTAGCGGCGAACGCCATCGGCGGGAAATGTTTTGCCGATCTGCGAGAAGAAGAAGGGAGGGTCCGCCGAGGGAGCGAGCTGCACCACGTCGCCCAAGCGCCCCAGCAGCTTCAGCAGGCCCAGCGCGCGCGTCAGCGTTTTCAGGCCGCTGACTTCATACAAGTAGAGCAGTGTTCCGGCGATGGAAAGCAACGCCCGCGATTGGATGAGCCGGCCGAACAGAAACGCGCGCAGCCAGCCACCGATGCGGCCGTGCGGAATGCGCGCTTCGATTTCGGCGCGGGCCTGCTCCACCATGCGCCCGTAGGGCACGCCGGATGGGCAGGCCGATTCGCAGCCGCGGCAGGCCAGACACAGGCCGATGTGTTCGAGGTAAGCCGGCGTGATGGGCGCGCCCTCGGCGACCTGCACCATTTGATAAACGCGACCGCGCGGCGAATCCATCTCCAGACCCAGTTCGCGGTAGGTGGGGCACGCGTTGAGGCACAGGCCGCAGTGGACACACTTATCGAGATCGAACTGGCTGGGCCCGGCGACGCGGGGGTCAGAGACGATGGTAGAGTCGGCCACGGTTCAACACGTTGGACGGATCAAACAGAGCTTTGAGCCGCCGCATAATTTCGAAATCGCTTCCGGGAGCGGGCCACAATTCGAGTTCGGATTTGCGCACTTCGGGCGCATACTCGATGACAGCTTTCGAGGCTTGCCCGGCCGCGTCCGCCAGGTAGCGGGCGGCGGCACCGGTTTCATCAAAGTAGATATAACAGACGCCCGAGCCTGCGCGAGCCACTGCCGGGACTGCCAGCGGCGTCATCATCTTCTCCAGATCCGTTAGTGTGGAGGAGACACGCACCACGGCACCATCGGGGTGCGCGGCGAGAAAGCGCGGCGTGAAGTCCTCCACCTGCCGCCAGAACTCCTCGTGCTGGGCGCCATCGAGCGCGGCGGCATCGCCGAACGCGGACAGCTCGCGCTGGTACCGATCCACAGTCGCCTGGTTGCCCTCGGCGCGTACGGCCAGCACCCAGGCCGCGCTGCCGTGAACGGCGACTGGCGGATTGAAAAGGTCGATGGCGGCAGGCTGCAACACGCTCGCCAGCAGGCGGGCGCGAGCCGCGAAAGCGGCTTTCGAATCGGCGAAGGAAAGCAGAATGGTGCGCTCGACTTCCGGCATGGGGTAGACCTTAAAGTTGACTACCGCGATGGCGGCCAGCGTGCCGAAGGAACCGATCATCAGCTTCGCCATATCCAGGCCGGCCACGTTCTTGACCACCATTCCACCGGACTGCACCAACTTGCGCTCCAACGTGACGAACCACATGCCGATGACCATGTCGCGCGCGGTGCCATAGAGGCGGCGGCGCGGGCCGCTCGTGTTGGACGCGACCACGCCGCCGACCGTGGCTTGCGCGGCGAACGGCGGATCGAGCGGCACCATCTGCCGATTCTGGCGAAGCAGGGCCGTTAAGTCGCGCCATGGCAGGCCGGCTTCCACGCTGATGGTGAGGTCGCGCGGTTCGTATTGGAGCACGTGGTTGAGCGCGGCGGTGCTGATGGTCTCGTCGGCGCTGGCCGACTGGCCAGCCATCAGACACTTGCTCCCGTTGCCCCGCAGGCAGATGGTGCGCAGGTGGCGCGCGGCGCGACTGAGCGCCTCGGCGAGATCGTCGTAGGTCTCCGGGGTTTGCAACATTGCCGTTCGAAATCGGCGCACACGCCGGGCCAAACATCTTCGAACCCGGCTAGAAGATAATGATAAGCCATGGCACATCTGTATGCCGGGACGTCCGGTTTCGCCTACCCAACGTGGAAGCCGGATTTCTATCCGGCCACGCTGCCGGCACGGCGGTTTCTGAATCACTACGCGACGCGGTTGCGGGCGGTAGAAATCAATTACACGTTCCGCCGCGTGCCCGCTGCGTCCACGCTGGCGGCGTGGGCGGAAGCCACGCCGCCGGGGTTCGTCTTCGCGGTGAAGGCGAACATGCGAATCACGCACATCCTCCGGCTGAAAAGCGCACTCCTGGCGACGAGAGTTTTTCTCAAAGCGCTCGCTCCGCTGCGGCCCGAGCGGCTGGGCCCGATCCTGTTTCAACTCCCGCCCAATCTGAAGCGGGACGATAAGCTACTGGCGGCGTACCTGAAAACGCTACCCGAGGGCCTGCGCTATACCTTCGAGTTCCGTCATCCATCGTGGCTGGTGGAGGAAGTGTACACCGAACTGCGCCGGCATAACGTGGCGCTCTGCATCGCCGAGTCAGAGAAGCTCGAAGTTCCCGAAGTAATCACCGCCGATTTCGTTTACTACCGCCTGCGAAAACCCGATTACACCGAGGCCGATGTGAAGACGATGGCGGTTCGGTGTAAGGAGTTACTCGCCACCGGCCGCGACTTATATGTGATATTCAAACACGAAGACACACCGGAAGGAGCATTGAACGCGGAGCGGCTGACGAAATGGGTCGGGTAGTTGACAGACGAAAGCGTCCGTCCCACTTTGCTATCGAAGGGTCCGACGCCGGGTGGGCACGCGTTTTCGCCTGCCAACTAACTCTCTCCTAGCTTGTGACTATAGGGCATCATTTCGCCCCTCCATTCAACAACCCGCGCACGCGCAGCCAATCGGCCAGGCGCGCCGGCCAGGTGGAGAGAGCTTCATCGGTGGCCGCCAGGCCGACGCCGTGCGGGCCTTGCGCGTAGATGTGCATCTCGGCGGGGACGCCGGCCTTGCGCAGCGCCAGGTAAAAGAGCACGCTATTCTCCACCGGCACGACGGGGTCGGTGGTGGTGTGGAAGAGAAACGTCGGCGGCGTGGTGGCAGTGACCTGCAACTCGTTCGAGAGACTTTCGACCAGCTTGGGATCTGGATTCGGACCCAGCAGGTTATCGCGCGAGCCGTTGTGCGTCTGCGGCGTAGTGAGAGTGATCACCGGGTAGGCCAGCACGGCGAAATCGGGGCGGCTGGAAACGCGGTCGATGGCGTCGCGGGCGTTGGGGTTGCCGGCGTCGAAATGAGTCTCGGCAGTGGAGGCCAGATGGCCGCCGGCGGAAAAGCCCATGATACCGATGCGGTCCGGCAGCACTCGATATTGGGCGGCCTTGGCGCGCACGGTGCGGATGGCGCGCTGCGCATCGCCCAATTCGATTGGATGGTGATAGCGCGGCCCCAGCCTGTACTGAAGCACGAACGCGGCGACGCCAA
>CAZFOP010000015.1:0-19597 GCA_964520085.1 uncultured Solibacteraceae bacterium
CGCTCGCTCAACGAGGGTCAGGGTGATGCTCATCTTTATGACTCAGTAGTACTAGAGGCGCCTTATCTGTCGTACTCGGCAAAGACATCCCGCAGCGCGACCCGTCTAGCTATCCGAATCCGCAGCGGGCCGCTGGGAACCGTCTGGTTCATGCCCGGCGGCAACCTGGCGAAGATCCTGCAACGCCGCGAGATCGACCTTGGCTTTCACCGTGCGGCGGTCGAGCTGCAGGCGTCTGGCGGTTTCTTCATAGCTGCCCGTCTGGCGATACATGTACGCACAATAGCGGCACAGCAATTGTTCCGAGGTGAGTTTGCCGGAACGGAAAGCGTGAGCCAGTTCGTCCTCCGGACCGCGCATGGGCTGGGCGGATGGCTTGTAGTCGCGGCGGATCAGGACGTTCCTTACGCACTGTTCCAACTCGCGATAATTGCCCGGCCAGGAGTAAGCGGGCCCGAGGTTCCGCTCCACCCAGGTGAGCACCTCGGCCGCTAACTCTTCGGCTTCGGCCCCGGCGACTTTGCGGGCCATGTAAACGACCAGTTCGCGCAGCATTTGCGGCGAGTCCGCGAGTTGTTGCGCCAGTGAGGGCGTTGCAATCTGATCGGAGCAGAGGCGATAGTAGAGGTCTTCGCGAAACCGCCCCTTGCGAATCTCGACCGCAAGGTCGCGATGCGTCGCGGCGATCAACTTACCCTGAAACCGGCGGCTGCCAGTATCGCCAACCGGATGGAATGTACGGGTCTCGATCACACGGAGCAGCTTCACTTGAATCGCCAGGTCCATGTCCCCCAGTTCGTCCAGAAAGACGCTTCCCAGCTCCGAACAAGTCTCGAGCCACCCCTTGCGGTCGCCGACCGCGCCCGTAAACGAACCGCGGCGGTGGCCGAAGAGTTCCGATTCCACCAGGGCCGGCGACAGAGCCGAGATATTGATCGGGAAGAAGGGAGCTGCGTCGTCATCGGGAAATGTCATCCGGCGGCCGTCGAACGGGAGATAGCGCGACTGAGCGATGGCTCGTGCCACGAGTTCCTTGCCGGTGCCAGACGGGCCTGTGATGAGCGTGGCGAATTCGCTCATCCGTTCGAAAAGCGTCCGGCGATAACGCCTCATATCGTGGGTGAAGATCGACTGCCAAACCGC
Source organism: uncultured Solibacteraceae bacterium (assembly GCA_964520085.1). GTDB lineage: Bacteria > Acidobacteriota > Terriglobia > Bryobacterales > Bryobacteraceae > Bog-375. The sequence goes on from CAZFOP010000015.1 coordinate 1,144, forward strand.
TGCCCGCAGCCGCGCTGCCGGCACCGAGTTACCAATGATGTTTTGGAAGATGCGCTCGAACGCGCACTGGATCTGCCGGAAGCAGGCGAAGGTGTGAACCGGCTCGTAACGCGAAGGAAGCGGCCTGGTGTCGATTTCGAGAAAGTGCCGCCAGTCCGCGCGAAACTCGGCGTAGAATCGCCAGCGCCCTGCGCCCGCCTCTCGATGGGCGCCGAATCCCGCTTCGAAAAAACGCGGATAGTAGCGCTGGTAAAGCAGATTCAGGACCGCCTCCTCGTACAGGATCAGGTCCGGCTGGGTTGCCGCGGCTCCAGTTGCCAGCTTCTGTCTCAGCCGCGGGCAGAGTTCCTCAAGACGGGCGGCGATTCGCCAGACATTCGAGCGGCGCCGTTCCGGCTCGTCAACCGAAAAGCTCCAGACCGGTTCATCCTCCACGAACTCCGCGCCGAGCGCAGCGCGTTCATGCAGAATGCGCTCAGGCAGAAACGGATTGCAAAACGCCAAGTTGGAAGCAGCGCGGAGAAAGGCCCGCTCGGACGACGACAGGAACACCATAATATGCAATCATTGTACAGCTACCAGCATGAAATGTACATCGCCCTTTCCATGACACATGCAGGTTACGGCCATGTCATTGCAATCACGGGCGCGCCGAAGCGGTGGTCCGCGTGTACTACTCAATTCGCGTGATTGGTGATTCAATGGCACGATCGATGACCGAGGGCAGTTTCGGCAATCTTCTCAAGCGGCGTGGGTTCCAGGCGTTCCTGTGGACGCAATTCCTCGGCGCGTTCAACGACAACGTCTATAAGATTGTCGTTTCGATGCGCGCCGTCCACGTGGCCGCCACCACGGGATCCGGCAGCGAATACATCTCGCTGGCCGGGGCGGTGTTCGTGATTCCGTTCCTGCTGTTTTCCGGTTACTCGGGACACCTGGCGGATTCGATCAGCAAGCGCACGGTGCTGATCTCGGTAAAGGTCTTCGAGATAGTGGCGATGCTGCTCGGCCTGGCGGCCTTTTTCTCCACGCGCATCGAGTTGATGCTCGGCGTGCTGTTCCTGATGGCGCTGCACTCCACCGTTTTCAGTCCGGCCAAGTACGGCATCGTGCCCGAAATGCTGGACGATGAGGATCTCTCCCGCGCCAACGCGCTGCTCGAAATGAGCACGTTCGTGGCGATCGTTCTCGGCACATCGATCGGCTCCTTCCTTTTCGTTACCTGGAAACACCGGCCGTGGAACATGGGGTTGGTGATGGTGGCCGTGGCCGTCGTGGGGCTGGCCGCCAGCCTGCGCATTGCGCGCGTCCGCCCGGCGGGCGGCACCTCGCGGTTTCGTCTGAACCCGTTTTCCGAAGTCATCACCGGGACGAAACACCTGCTGGCGGACCGCCCGTTGTGGCTGACGGTGCTCGCCATCTCGTATTTCTGGTTTCTGGGCGCGCTGTTTCAAATGGACCTGTTGCTGTTCGGTAGTGAGGTTCTGCACGCGACCGACCTGCGGATTGGTCTGCTGGTGACGTGCCTGGCGGTGGGAATTGGAGCGGGCAGCTTGTTGGCGGGCCGCCTGTCGGGCGACAAGGTGGAACTTGGGCTGGTGCCGCTCGGCTCCATACTCATGGCGGTCTTCTCCGTCCTGCTGTATACCGCGAGAGGCTCCTACAACGGGTCGGCGGCGATGCTCGCGTTGCTGGGGGCTTCGAGCGGACTGTTCATCGTGCCGCTGAACGCGTACCTGCAGCAGCGATCGGAGGCTCACGAGAAGGGCCGCCTGATCGCCACCAATAACTTCTACAACACAGTTGGCTTACTGCTAGCTTCGGGAACTCTGTGGCTGATGCATGACCGGCTGCACGTCTCTCCGGACAAGCTGATTCTGATTTTCGGACTGGCCACGCTGGCCGTTACCGCCTACATCGTGACCGTGGTCCCGGACTTCCTGATTCGCTTCGTGCTGTGGATGGCGACCCACACCATCTTCCGCATCCGCATCGCCGGCCAGGAGAACGTGCCGTTCCGGGGGCCCGCGCTGCTGGTCGCCAACCACATGTCGCATGTGGACGGCTTGCTGATTGGCGCCTCGGTGCAGCGATTTATCCGCTTCATGGTCTGGCGGCCATTCTACGAAATGAAGGCGCTCGGCTGGCTCTTCCGCCTCACCAACGCAATTCCGGTCGGCACGCGCTCGCCGCGGGAAGCGCTGGAAGCCATCCGGCGAGCCCGCCAGGAACTGGCCGGCGGCGAAGTGGTTTGTATCTTCGCCGAGGGAGCCATCAGCCGGACGGGCAACCTGCTGCCATTCAAGAGCGGCCTGCACACGATCGTGTCCGGTACCGGCGCGCCCATTATTCCGGTTCATCTCGATCGCCTGTGGGGCAGCATCTTCAGTTTCGAGCGCGGCAGGTTCTTCTGGAAATGGCCGAAGCGCATTCCCTACCCGGTCACGGTGTCCTTCGGACGCCCGCTCGCATCCACCGCCACCGCGCAGGAAGTTCGCCAGGCGATTCTCGAATTGGGCAGCGACGCGGTGGAAGCGCGCAAGTCGCGCCACGATTTCTTGTCCGCCCGCTTCATTCGTTCCGCGCGGAAGAACTGGTCCAAATTCGCCATGGCGGATTCGACGGGGCGCCAGGCGACTTACGGCCGTGCGCTGACTGGAAGCCTGCTGATTGCGGATTGGCTGCGTAAACATGCCCACGCGGACGAAATGGTCGGCGTGCTGTTGCCGGCATCCGTGGCGGGTGCGCTGGTCAACGTCGGGATCGTCGTGGCCGCAAAGAAACCCGTCAACCTCAACTTCACAGCCTGTCCACAGGGCATGGCGGCGGTCGCCGAACAGTGCCGGATCAAAACCACGATCACATCGCGGACGTTTCTCGCCAAAGCCAAGCTGGAGGCCATCGAGGGCGCGGTCTACATCGAGGACATCCTAGCCTCGTCGAATACAGCCGCGAAAGCCGCTGCGGGGTTGCGGGCGCGCCTGATGCCGGAATGGTTCCTGTTGCGGCGCTATTCGCGGCAGCGGCAGACGCCGGACTCGCTCGCAGCGGTCGTCTTCTCGAGCGGCAGCACCGGCGCTCCCAAGGGCGTCATGCTGTCGCACTACAACCTGATTGCCGATATCGAGGCGATCGCCCAGGTGTTTTGGATCGATGGCGACGATAGGATTGTCGGCACGCTGCCTTTCTTCCATTCATTCGGTTTCACCGTGACCATCTGGTTCCCGCTGCTGAGCGGCTGCGGCGTGGTCTACCACCACGATCCGCTCGACGCGAAAACGACCGCGGCGATGATCCAAAAACACAAAGGCACATTCCTGCTTTCCACTCCGACCTTCTGCGGCAATTACCTTCGGAAGTGCTCCCGCGAGCAACTCGCGTCTCTGCGCTTCGTGCTGGTGGGCGCCGAGAAACTGCGCGGTGAGACGGCCCACCAGTTCGAAGAGAAGTTCGGCGTCAAGCTGCTGGAGGGCTACGGGTGCACCGAAATGGCGCCGGTCGTCTCCGTCAATGCGCCCGACTTTCTTGCGGGCAACGATACGCAGGTCGCCTCCAAAGCCGGCACGGTCGGCCATCCCTTGCCGGGAGTCGTGGTGAAGGTGGTGGACCCCGAAAGCGGAGCCACCTTGGCGCCGAACACGGAGGGGCTATTGCTCGCGAAGGGCGCCAACCGCATGTTAGGCTACCTCGGTAACTCCGCGCTAACTGGGTCGGTAACTCGGGACGGTTGGTATATCACGGGAGATATGGCTACCGTCGACGACGATGGATTCATCCGAATCACAGACAGGCTTTCGCGTTTCAGCAAAATCGCCGGTGAGATGGTGCCTCATCTCAAGATTGAAGACTTGGTTGCGGATATTCTGGGCGGCCCTGCGTGCGTGGTGACTGGCGTACCGGACCCGCGCCGCGGCGAACGGCTCGCCTTGCTGTACACGGGCGACGCCATGGCGCCGCAAGAGCTCTGGCGTCGCCTCTCGCAAGCCGGTCTGCCCGCGCTGTGGATTCCCAAGTGCGATGACATCTTTCAGGTGGCAAGCTTGCCGCTGCTCGGCACCGGCAAGCTCGACCTGCGCGCCATCCGGGCGCAGGCAGTGCGGTTGATGGAAGGCTCGCGGCAGAACGAAATGACCGTTCCGCAGCCCGAAAAGGAGGAGTTGTAAATGGATAGCCTCGTGCCGTACCTGGTGTTGGCCGTGCTAGCCGTGCCGGTGATCATGGTCGTGCGCTGGGTGATTCTCTCGCAGCGCTTTTCCAGTCTGGAACGCCGGATCGAGAGCGTTTCGCGAGACCAGGTAACGCCCAGCGAACTCGCCGCACTGCGGCGAAGGGTTTACCAATTGGAAGGCACGGTGGCCGCGATGAAAGCCGATCGCGCCACCCCGATGCACGAAGCTCCGCCGCCGAAACCGGAGCCCGCGCTGGCGCCGAAACTCAGGACGGAGCCGGCGACCGAGGCGCCGGACAAGCCGGAACCCGTGATCGTCCCGGCGTTTCCGGTTCCCGTGACGTCTGTGCCGGAGTCGCCCGTGGGATCGATCGAGAAGATCCGCGAAGAGCCGCTTGCTGACGCGCGCGGCTCCGTCAGCATCGCCGAAACGCAGAGCGCTCTTCGGAGCCGCGACCGTGAGGGAGCGGTCGAAGGCGCTTCTCAGCGGGCCACTGAAGCTTTCATCGAATCGGCAAAGACTCCCGCACCGGTTCCTTCACCGCAGTTCCTCGCCGCGCCGCGATTCGCGCAGCCCGAGCCCGCGCGCCCGAGCCGCTCGAGCGAGGAGTGGGAAGCCGTTGTCGGCGGGAACTGGCTCAACAAACTGGGCATCTTCGTCCTGGTAATCGCCATCGCGCTCTTCCTCGGCTACTCCTTCACTCAGATGGGGCCGGCAGGGCGTTCGGCCGTCGGCCTGGCAATCAGCCTTGCACTACTCATCGGCGGCGTTTTCCTGGAACGGCGGGAGCGTTATGTCATCTTCGGGCGCGGTCTTATCAGCGGCGGATGGGCCGGCCTGTATTTCACTACTTACGCCATGCAGGCCGTGGACGCAGCCAAGGTCATTCACAATCCTTGGCTGGGCGGCATCCTGCTGCTGTGTGTTGCGGCAGGCATGGTGCTCCACTCGTTGCGATACCGCGTCCAGGCCCTCACGGTCCTCGCCTATTCCATGGCCTTTGCGGCGCTGGCCATCACCGATGTAACCGCGCTTTCGGTGATCGCGCTGATTCCGTTGGCTGGCTCGCTACTGGTCATCGCTTACCGGTTCTCCTGGTCGGGCATGGCCCTGTTCGGCCTGGTTGCCACCTATGCAACATGCGCATCGAAAGGCGACAACGGAGCGCCGCTCTGGACGGCACAGGCCGTCTTCGCCGCCTACTGGCTTCTGTTCGAAGCATACGATCTGCTGCGCGCGTGCCGCCGTTCGAATCATCCCGCGGAGCAGGCAATCTTGCCGCTGAATGCGCTCGGGTTCGCGGCGCTTTCCTACGCGAAATGGTCGGCCGCGCGTCCAGCGGATATCTACCTGCTCGCGGCGGGCATCGGTGCGGCCTATCTCGCCGATACGATCCTGCGCGCTTATCTCCGTTCGCCGGCGAGCTTTCCGCCCGAGACCACCACACTGGAACGCATCTTTGCAGGAGGCTACGAAGGCCCCATCACGCTGGCAGCGGTTTGCTCCGTGGTGGCGGCCGTGTTGAAACTCCACGGCCAAACGGCGAACACCGTGCTGCTGGCCGAAGCGGAAGCGCTATTCCTGGCCGGACTGGTCTTTCGTCAGGACTACCCGCGCCGTCTCGCTGGTACGCTTTTCGGGGGGCTGGGATTGAAACTCCTAGTTACCGATATTCCCGATGCCGGCGTTGTGCAGTTCGCGGGCCGGACGCTGCAGGATTGGTCGCCTACCGCCGCGCTCGCCGCGCTGGTCCTCTATCTCAATCGCGGCTTCCGAAAGTCAGCCAGGACTTATGGCTTCGCCGCATCCGCGCTGGTGGCGCTGGTGCTCGGTTACGAGATTTCGCTGCGTTACCTCGGAGTAACATGGCTCGGATTCGGCGTGCTGCTGTTCCTATTCGGCTGGCGATTCCGGCTGTTCGATTTCAGAGTGCAAGCCTACCTCGCCGGCCTGCTTGCCCTCGGTGCAGTGTGGCTGCACCAGGTTGAAGTCTGGGCAGGAACGGTATCACCGTGGCCGTATGCCTGGATCCCACTGGCCGCCACGGCGGCGGTTGCATACGGCGCGGCGCTGTGCGCGCTCCGTTCCGCCGCGGACCGCTTTACCGAAACCGAGCGAATGGTGTTGCAAGCCGTTGCGAGCGCCGTTGCCAGCGCGGCGTCGGCCGCCCTGCTCTGGAAAGTCGTGCCGGCCATTTACCTGGGTCCGGCTTGGATTGCGCTGGCGATTCTGGTGCTCGAATTGGGTTTGCGCCGCTGGCCATCGGACCTGCGGACGCACGCCCATGTTCTCGCTGCGCTGGGCGCCGGGCAAGTGCTGTTCTTCACCGTGTTGCCGTTCCACTCCATCGGCCGCGAGGACGAGCGCATCGCCATCGGCTGCGCGGCTCTGCTCGCCTATGCTTTCGCCGCGCGCCTCTTCGCGGCAAAGCCGGACCACGCACCGCTGCGCGAAGCGCGCGGCGCCGTAAATGTTGCCTCTGCTTGCGGCTCGCTGTTTGCGTTGATTGAGCTGTGGGCGCTCCTGAACCCGGTGATCGTCGCTCCGACCTGGGCCTTGTTCGCACTGCTGCTGATGGAAGTCGGGCTTCGCGCGGACCTTCCCGGCGTCCGCGCGCAGGGCCACTTTGTATCCGCCGCTGCATTCGGCCGCCTGTTCTTCGTCAACCTGGAACCCACTGGCTATTCTTACGGCGTGTCTCACCGGCTGTTGAACATGGGTGTCGTGATCGCGGCCCATTATTTCGAGTGGTGGCGGCAGGGCCGATGGAGCGAGGAGCTGCGAGAATGGGAACGCTCCTTGCGGCGCCTGTACCTGTACACTGCGGCGGGCCTCATGGCCGCGCTGGTGTACCTGGAACTGCGCCCGCCATTCATCGAGGTTGGTTGGGCGCTGCTGGCTCTGCTACTGCTGGTCGTGGGCCGCTTCCGGAACCTGCCCGACCTGCGGTACCAGAGTTATGCGCTCGCCGCGGTCGCGTTTGCGCGGGCGCTAACTCTCGAATTCGATCCAGCTCAGACCTTTGCCAGCGTCGAAGAGCGGATCGCCGCCGGGGTTCTGGTGATCGGCTGCCTGTTCATCGCACAGCTATTCATCCCACAGTTGCAAAAGCGGCCCGCAGCGGAGCCCGGCGCGCGCCTGTTCTACTCGCTACTCGCCACAGCCCTCGCGACGGCTCTTCTGTATCAGGAGGTCTCCGGCAGCATGTTGACCGTAGCTTGGGGAATCGAAGGCGCCGTGTTGCTGGGCGCCGGTTTTCCGCTGCGGGATCGTACGCTGCGGCTGTCTGGCCTGGCGCTGTTCCTGATATGCATCGGGAAACTGTTCTTCTACGATCTGAGCGCGCTCGAAACGCTATACCGCATCCTGTCATTCTTCGTCTTAGGCGTGATCCTGGTAGGCGTATCGTGGATCTACACACGCTTTCGCGATCACATTCAACGGTACTTATAAGAGAGTCAGCCCGGTGCAGTTATTCGGGCCTATCCACATTTCGCTGTTGGCCGCTATCGCCGTCATCGTGGTCGCGCTTCCATTCCTGTTCCAGCGGGGCATTGTGCCGATGCGCGGCGCACGCCTGACCATCGGGTGGGCGCTCGCCGTCAACGAGGCTATCTGGTGACACATAGAGCGCGCGGCGATATCTCCAGAGCGAATTGGGAGCCCGGAGTCTCGACTGCGCACGTGGGAAAACGCGCGCTACCATTAATTGCCCGGGATTGGATCGCCGCGATTGATTACATATGGATTGGCGTAACCGGGCAGGATGCGGTCGTTGGTCATACCGGCCCAGACCATGAACCAGGCCCATCGCGGTTCGGCTTTGAGGGCTTCGGGGGAAGGCGGGACGCCGACTTCGCCAAGCGCGATCGGTTTGCCTTCCGCCAGCGCCAGTAGCTCGTAATAGAACCGGTCGTTCAATTGGCGATAGTTGTCATAGCTGACGACATCGACGTATTGCTGGCCGGGGAAGTAATTGTAGAACTCACCCACCGGGGCGGGACCGTTCTGATTCCATACCCAGATCAGATTATCCAGATGATGGACGTAAACCATGCGGGCATAGACCTCGCGATAAAGCTGCGCCGTGCCGCCCATGCCGGGCCGGCCGCCCCACCAGAAGAAGCTGCCATTGTTTTCGTGCATGGGCCGCCACAGCACCGGGATATGCGCGTCCTGTAACTGCTTGAGATAGCCGGCCGCCGTGTCCACATACTTCTCCCAGCGCGCGTGCAACGGCGTGCCGGGCGTGATCAATTCCTCCCACTGATCGTCGTTGAGACGCGCCTGCACGCTGCCCTTCCAGCTTGTGCCCGGCTGGCCCGGTTCATCTTCGGTGGGCCGCAGCATGTGCCAGCACAGATAAATGATGGAGCCGGCCTTGGATTGCTTCTTGGCCTCCTCGATCATCAGGTCGCGATGGACAATGGAATCCTTGTCCTCGCCGTCGGTGAAGCCGAAATCGGAACCCCAAATGGCGGGGTACTTGCCCGTGAGTGAGTGGACCTTCTCGGTGTCCAGATCACGCTGGTTGGGAAAGTTGTGCTGACCGGACAGGATACCCTTGCCCGAAACTGCGCAGAGCGTCTTCAGCAGCGCGCGAGCTTCGGGCGTCGCATTAGAATTCACCGGGTCGCAATTGTAGGCCGGCGGAGCCTGCGCGTACAGAAGCGCGGTCGCGCCGAGCAGGATCAAGAAGGAGAGAATCGGTTTCCGCATGTAGTTGTCCCTAGGAACGCAACGTTATCACGTTTCCCGAAGCCGGGTGGCGCGGAATGGCGGTGCGCGCAGCGTCAATGGCCGAAGGGCCAGAGGTGGCCCAGCCAGCCGCGCGGTTGCGCGAAGCCTTCGAGCATCCAAATATCGGACTGGTAATTGACGACGGAAACCGCCAGCGAGGTGCGATCGCTCGAAAGGCTGAGCGAAAGTGGATTGCCTTCAAACAGGTACTGCGAGCCCAAGTCCGAAATGGTGCGTTCGGTCCCGCTCGAGACGTCGATGGAATCGAGCAGCCACTTGGTACCCTCGCCAGGCGCCAGGGCGTAGAGTTGACGGCTGTCGGGCGACCAGGCAATGGTGGAACTCCGGCTACCGACTTTGCGCGTCTGTTTGCCATCGGGCGAGAGCAACAAGACGCCGTCATCGACGGAGCAGGAGATCCATTGGCTGTCCGGCGACCACTGAGCCGGATGGCGACAGAATTCTTGCCGAAGCACCACGGGCGGTTCGGTTCCACCCACGCGGATTTTCATCAAGCCCCCGGCTGTGGAGAGAAAAGTGAGCCAGTTGCCATCCGGCGACCAGGCGGGACCGAATTCGTACTCGTCCGATTTGGTGACGGCGACCGGCGTTCCGCCGCCGGCCATCGGAGAAATCCAGAGACGGCCCAGGTGTGTAGTGCTGTTGCGTGAGTACGCCACGCGGCTGCCGTCCGGCGAAACGGCGAGCGTCCCAAGCGCCAGCGTGTCGTCGGCGAAATCGCGCTGTGTTACCAGGGGACGGTCCGAGCCGTCCTGAGCGTTCCGCAGCCAAATTTCCTGCGGCCCGCTGCGATCGGTGACATAGGCCAGCAGCGGAGCCACCGGCGACCACGCGGGGGACATCTCATTCCGGCTGGTGGCCAGGATCGGGCGGATGGGGCCACCGGAGACGGGGATCTCGACGATGTCGAAATTCTCCGCCATGGAGGCGTAGGCAATCCTCTTGCCGTCGGGCGAAACGGAGGGGCGCACCTTAATGCTCTCGTCGGCGGTGAGAGCGTCGAGATCCTGGTCTTCCACATGCGCCATCCAAAGCTGCGGCTGCGGATGGCTGGGAGTGGGGAAGGACATCACCAGGTGCTGGCTGTCGGGCATCCAACTGAAGGAGGGCGGCCACTGGGCGCCGCCCAGCATGGAAGCGAACACGCGGCGCGCCTTGCCCTTCGCGGCAGCGCCATCGGGAAACGGGAGCAGCCACAGTTCCGTTCCCATTGCAGTGGGCTTGGCGAGCAAGACCTCGTGGCCGTTCGGCGCGAACCGCAGGTAGACCGGGCTGAAGGAACCTTCCTCTTCGAACAATACGGGTTCGTATTTCCGCGGCGGAGCGCCGGGCGGAGAGGAGACCCAAAGCTTGGGTTTCTTCTCGTGCTTCTCCCCACGCGACAGCCACAAGACGAGCGCCTTTCCATCCGGGGACGGGGCGGCGTCGCCATAATCGCCCTTCAGGACGAGGGTGGCCTCGCCGCCGGCGCGGCTCATTGACCAGACACCGGTGTTGGTGACGTAATCGAGGCGGGTGCCGTCGGCGGACCAGAAGATGGACCGGGCGTCGGCGCGGGCGACCAGGACGGGAACCAGCGAATCGAGATTGCGCATCATGATTTCGTTGGGGGCGTTGATGACCTCGCGAACGTAGGCGAGACTCTTGCCGTCGGGCGACCAGACCGGCATATCCTGGTGCCGGGACTCGCTGGCCAACGGCGTGTAGCGGTACGATTCCAGGTCCACGCCGCGCGGCATGGCGATCAGGGCGAACAGAGCGACTGCCAGCAGTACGGCGAGCAGGGCGACTGCGGCCCGTAGCGCGAGACGGCGCTGCGGAGGCGCATTCAAGCGCAGCGCGGCGCCCGAGGAGGAACTGGGAGCGGCAGAGCCGCGCAGGGCAAACGAAAGATCGGCGGCTGATTGAAACCGGCGCGATGGCTCCTTTTCCAAACAGCGCACGACAATCTGCGCAACCGCGGGCGAGACGCCGGCGGGAAGGTCGGCCGGTTCATCGCGCAGAATGGCGCTCATGGTTTCGACCGATGTGGTGCGTTCGAATGCCAGCTTTCCGGTGAGCATTTCGTAGAGGATAATGCCCAGCGAGAAGATGTCCGACTGCGCGCCGGCGGGGGACCCGGTTACCTGCTCGGGCGACATGTAGCCGACGGTGCCCATCACCAGGCCTGGCTGGGTGACGGTCATGGTGGCTTCGGGCGCGGAGCTGGAACGCGGCTGATAGCGCGCCAGGCCGAAGTCGAGGATTTTGGCCCGGCCATCGCGCGTGACCATGATGTTCTCGGGTTTAAGATCGCGATGGACAACGCCAACCGAATGCGCGGCGGAAAGGCCGTCGGCGATCTGCGCGGCCAGGTCGAGCGTCTTGCGAATTGGGACTGGGCCGCGGCGGATGAGGTCCCGCAACAGCTCGCCCTCCACCAGTTCGGACACGATGTAAGAGACGCCGTCCTGTTCGCCGGCATCGTAGAGCGCGACGATGTTGGCATGAGACAAGGCTGCGGCTGCGCGCCATTCCTGCTCGAAGCGGCGGCGCCGGTCCGGGCTCTGGGCGAACTCGGCCGGCAGGATTTTGATGGCAACGTCGCGGCCAAGGCGGGTATCGTGGGCGCGATAGACCTCGCCCATGGCGCCTTCGCCCAGCTTGGCCGCGATCTCGTACTGACCCAGGCGGGCGCCCGATTCCATCGGCATGGATATCAATTGTAGCTTGGTGGGGAATGCCTTAGCTTGCCCGCATACTTGCCCGTGTGTTGCCCCGCCGCGCCCGCTATTGCTTCCCTGACGTGAGCGCCTGCCTGGTGGCCCTAAGCGTGTTGGTGAGCGATTCGCGCGGCAGGCTGCGGATGATGGGGTTGATTAGCCAGCCCAGGCCGACCGGGACATCGCGCGTCAGGGAAATGGCCTGGCACTCCAAGTACACGCCGCCATCGCGCTCCTCGAATCTCCAGAACGAATTCAGGCGCCACATAAAACCGTGATCGTTACCCGGCGGGAGTTCATGCTCATTGGGGCCCGGGTCTTCGACCTCGGCGATGCGCGTGGTGAATGACTTGCTGTACCAGCGTGTGCGGTCAAGCCGTATGTAGTGCACGTCGTGCTCGGTATTGAGGACGACGGTCAGTATCTGCTTCTTGACGATGCGGAGGAAAACGTGGAAGTCGTCACCGTGGTGGCTGAGCAGACGCGAATCGATGACCTCGGGACGATAGACGTTTTTGTGGTTGTCGTAGTCTTCGACCATGCGCAGAGTCTGCGCGAGGGTGGCGCCGGGAACGAAGACGGCACCGGTCCAATCGTGGATCAGACCGTCGGGAATTTCGATATCGCCCGATTGGTTGGAGGGCTCGGCGAGGATTCGCCCTTCAGTCACGGCGCGCTTGCGGTCGGGCGACGCATCCACCCAAAGGAACGCGCCCCTGCGCAGGCTGTTATCGAAACGCGACTGCGCCGCTTGCATGTACTTGTCGAAGGCTTCCGAGGTGGCCGGCTTCAATTGAACTCTGGCCGCGTCGGGCAGACCGGCCAGCAGGCACGCGGCGAGACAAAATAGCGAGGAGTTCGGCATCGATCTACTTGCTTCAGGATGACACGAAACAGAATTGTGACGGATGGCGCGCTCGCAGCCCGCAATCCACATGATGTTTGTTACAAAACAGTGACGCGACGGTGGCAGAAGTGTGTCTGTCACGTTTGCCTCCAGCGCGCGACATTGCTTGGGAAAGAACACGGATTTTACCATTGACGCGGATCCTGCACCGGCTCTCCGTTACGCGAGCCGGTTCCAACGGCAGCGCCTAGCTGCTGGCCTCCGGATGCAACGCGCGCGGTGATTCCGGTTTCCCGATTGAGAGGAAATTCATGATTGATTCGCAAAATTATAGCACTGTTACGCCGGCGCCGGCACCCCGGCCCGCGGCCGTCGGCCCGATGCCGCCTGACCTGCACTGGGCAGCGGTCCTGGTGATCAGCTTCTTCACCTTTGGGATTTTCGGAATGTACTGGAGTTACCGGGAAGCCTCGTTCGTTAAGAAGATCGACACCACAAGCAACGCCGTCCAACAGTGGCTCGGCATCGTGGCGTGTTTTGTGCTCATGAATATAGTGGTTTTAGTGGGAATCGTTCTGGGTGCTCTGGGTTTGGTTGGGGTCGGCGTGCTCGCGTTCTTCACGCGAATCGCCTTCCTGGCAATGGTGGGACTCATAATCTACACCGCTTTCGGCATGCGCACTTCGCTGCTGCGGCACTACACCACCGTGGAACCGATCGGTCTGCAACTGAGCCCCGTGATGACCTTCTTCTTCAACTTCACGTATCTTCAGTACCACTTCTCAAAGATCGCGGCATGGAAAAAAAGCCAGCCCCAGACTGCGTAAGCACTGTCGCCGGTTTGCCGGCAGGGAGGAATGAAAATGTTCTGCACACAATGCGCCGCCGCCTTACCAACTGGTGTCCTGTTCTGTAGCGGTTGCGGCACGGCGGTTAGTGCAGCCGCGCCGGCGCCTCAACCAACGGCCGATGGCCCCGTGCCGCCCGACCTGCACTGGGGGGCGGTCCTGGCGCTGTCCATTGTCACCTTCGGGTTGTTCTGGTTCTTCTGGAGTTACAAGGTAGCCGTATTCGTAAGGAAGATCGATCCCGCCAGCAATGCCGTGAAGCAGGCGCTTGGCATGGTGGCGATCTTGGCGTTCCAGATAGTCGCGTTTGTGCTGCTCACGGTTGTGGTCATGTTGAGCAATTCGGATTTGGGCGATCACGCCGCCGCTTTCTGGAAGGTTCTCGACTCGGCCATCGGGCTGATCAACATCTTCATGGTTTTCGGCATGAAGAAGTCGCTGGTTTGGTACTACAACGTCAAGGAACCGATAGGTTTGAAACTGAACGACCTCATGGTCCTCGTCTTCGGCGTACTTTATCTTCAGTTCCACCTTTCCAATATCGCGACGTCGAAAAAAAGCCAGCCCCGGACGCAGACGGCGTAGGCGCGGGCCGGCCGTCGAGGAAACACTTATGCGTCAGACTGCCACCGCTCTGCTCCTGCTGCTGACCGCCGCTCTGATGTCGTGCGGCCGGCCCAAAGCGGACGAGGACGTGATGATCGCCGGGCAGGAAGACGAGTTCGACGCACGCGAGCCGCAGCCGCCCCCTGTCGTGGCGGCTGGGCAGAATCCAACAACGTCGGTCTGGTTGAATTCGGCGGATGGGATGCGGTACGTGTGGATCGAGCCGGGCACTTTCATGATGGGGTGCTCACCAGGCGACACCGAGTGCACCGCGGACGAAAAGCCGGCCCGCACCGTGACCATTCCGGAGGGTTTCTGGATGGGACAGACGCCCGTCACGCAATGGGCCTTCGAGTGGATCACCCGCAATAATCTGAGCCACCACAGGCCGGGGAACCGGCCGCACCTCCCGGTCGAGAGAGTCACTTGGGACGAGGCCGCGGGGTATTGCAAACAGATCGGCGGGAGGTTGCCGACGGAGGCCGAGTGGGAGTACGCGGCGCGCGGTGGAACGACGGGCGCACGCTATGGGGCTATGGATGCGATCGCCTGGTACAAGGGAAACAGCGGCGGTTACACGCACGAAGTGGGGCAAAAACTGCCGAACCAGTTCGGTCTGTACGACATGTTGGGGAACGTGATGGTATGGACCGCGGACTGGTGCAACGACAGCCGCCTGCTCCTCGGCTCCGGACTTATGCACAACAAGATGCGGTCGGTGCGCGGCGCTTCGGCGTTCGAAGGTGCGGATGACGTGCGCGTTTCCGACCGCACCATCGATCCGCCAGGTTCGCGTTTCTACGGCGTCGGGTTCCGTTGCGTGGCCAATTTCCCGCAGGCGCCACATAATGCGCTTTCGACCGAACCAGAGCCGGGGCCAACGGGCATGACCAGGGTGAACGCGAAGAACGGTTTGAAGTACGTGTGGATCGGGCGCGGAACGTTCACGATGGGGTGTTCGCCGGGCGATGCCGACTGCGCGGGCGACGAAAAACCGCCGCAGCAGGCGATTGTGGCGAAGGGATTCTGGATGGGGACGACCCCCGTCACCCAGGCCACCTACCAACGGATCACCGGGAAGAATCCGACCGTCGTATTCTCGCGAGGGCCGGAACTGCCGGTGGTGGAGGTAACCTGGGACGAAGCCGATTCGTTCTGCCGGAAGACCGGCGGACGATTGCCAACCGAGACTGAGTGGGAGTACGCGGCGCGCGGAGGAATTGCCGCATCCCGCTACGGCGAGTTAGACGCGATCGCCTGGTACGAACCAAACAGCGGCCGGAAGATGCAACGAGTTGGGCAGAAGCAGCCGAACGCATATGGGCTGTACGACATGCTGGGAAACGTGGAGCAATGGACGGCGGATCCGTACGACGCCCATTGGTATCACGAAGCCACCACGACCAAACGCACGGTGCGCGGCGGTTCGGTTCTGGACCGGACACTGCGCGTCTCGATGCGCAGTGGGCGCGATCCGGACAGTTGGCCCGACGTCGGGTTCCGCTGCGTGGAAGAATAGCGCGGGCACTCTAGCTAGGTCTTCGGCCGCGAAAGATGGTTCGATTCGAAACCGCATAACACACTACATTACGCGGTCGAAGACCCAGCCGGGAACGCCCGGCACCAATCGATACAGCATAGCGCCAGGAAATCAGTAGCCGCCCCGTAACATTTCCCGCCGGCGTATTCGTCTACTCATTCGGCATGACACCGAACAGCGTTGGGGCGGACGGCGCGCAGTTTCAGGAAGCGGCGCGCGCGCAGGTGAGCTTCCTGGCGCCGATCGAGAAGCGCTGCCTGATCTGGCTGGCGCGGCGTACTCCGTCGTGGATCAACTCGGACCACCTGACTGCCTTGGGTCTGATTTCACTGCTCGGCGCGGGGCTTAGCTACTGGTACGCGCGCTCGCATCGCGCGGGGCTGCTCCTAGCGATTGTCTTCCTGGCGCTCAACTGGCTGGGCGACAGTCTGGATGGGACGCTGGCTCGCGTGCGTGAGTGCCAGCGCCCGCGTTATGGGTTCTATGTCGATCACATGGTGGACGCGCTGGGCACTTTTTTTCTGCTGGGCGGAATGGCTCTTTCGGGCTATATGACTCCATTGGCGGCGGGAGGACTGACGGTAGTTTACTTCCTCTTGTCCATCGAAGTGTATCTGGCGACTTATACGATTGGAACCTTTCATATCTCGTTCTGGAAGTTCAGCCCCACAGAACTGCGAATTCTGCTGATGATCGGCAACGTGGCGCTATTGTTCCGTCCGATGGCGAGAATTGCCGGCCATTCGTGGCCCTTGTTCGACTTTGGCGGCACGATCGGAATCTGCGGGATGGCGGCCATGCTGGTGGTAGCGGTGTCGCGGCACACCGCTTTTCTGTACCGAGCGGAACCCTTGCCGGGCAGCGCGAAGTGCCCGGCTGAGGCGCCAGCCGGAGCGGGCGAGCGGTGATCCGCTGGCTGAAGTTCAACGCGGTGGGCGGGATGGGCGTTGCGGTGCAGGTCGCCGCGCTGGCGCTCTTGAAGAGCGGCTTGCACCTCAACTACCTGCTCGCCACGGCGGCCGCGGTGGAACTGGCGCTGCTGCACAACTTCGTCTGGCACGAACGCTGGACGTGGAGAGATCGCGGCGCCGATGGCCGCACGGGGCGCCTGGTTCGGTTTCACTTGGCCAACGGGGTGGTATCGATTGTGGTCAACCTGGTCCTCATGCGCATCCTGGTTGGGCGAATGCACTGGCCGTACCTGGCTGCCAACGTGGCGGCGATCGCGACCGGATCGGTGGTCAACTTTTTGCTGGGCGACCGGCTGGTCTTCCGCTGTGGCGACGGACAAGGCGCGGCTCGGCCGGGCGTGACGGGTTCGGCCAAACCGGCCTTTCTGGGTGGCTGACGACGTTGTGAAGAACCGGGCCCTCAGGTTGGCGTTGGCAGCTTGAAACCTGCCCCACCTCCGAGCTGTGACACAATGGGAGCAAATTGTGCGCAATGGTAACCTTTCATCATGAGAATCTCTTGTATCGCTCTTCTTCTGGGGGCGGCGGCGGCCTGCCTGGCACAAAGCCGCGATGCCATGTTTGACAAGCTGGCGGACCGCTATTACGGCGAAGTGGTTTTCCACTACGACCCGGTATCGGGCACGCAGTCGGGCTTCCATCAGTACGACTCGCAGCTTGGCTCCGGCGCGCGCAGCGAGATACAAGCCGAGATCGCCGCGCTGCGGAGCTACGAAACGGAAGTCGCCGGATTCGAGGCGCGCGGCTTATCTCCTTTCGTGGCGGCCGATCGCGAATTATTGCTTTCGCAGATCCGCGGCCAGCTTCTCGAACTCGAAGCGATTCGCCCATGGGAGAAAAATCCGGACCTTTACTCCTCCGGTGCAGCGGGCGCGATCTTCGTCATTATGAGCCGCAACTACGCGCCGCAGGCCGAGCGCCTGAAGGCCGTCATCGCGCGCGAGAAGCTGATTCCGCGGCTGTTCCAATCGGCGCGCGAAAACTTGACCAACCCGCCGCGCGTCTACACCGAAATTGCGTTGGAGCAGGTGCCGGGCATCGTCGGCTTCTTCGAGACCGACGTGCCCGCGGCCTTCCAACAGGCCACCGACCAGGCGCTGCTCGCCGAGTTTCGTCAATCGAACCAGGCCGTGATTGACGCGCTGAAGGCTTATGGGGAATGGCTGAAGAGCGACCTGCTGCCACGGTCCGCCGGCGACTTCCGCATCGGCGCGGAGAACTATCGCAAGAAGCTGCTCTACGACGAAATGGTGGATACTCCGCTCGACCGGCTGCTCGCCGTCGGCTATGAAAACCTGCGCCACAATCAGGAATGGTTCCGGCGCGTGGCGGCCGAGATCGACCCGAAGCGAACGCCGCAAGAGATTCTCGCCGAACTCGAGAGCGATCATCCGGCACCGGACAAGCTGCTCGATACGTTTCGCGGCGTGCTGGGCGGACTGCGCACGTTCATCGAGCAGCATCACATTATCACCATTCCCTCGACGGTACCGCCGATCGTCGAAGAGTCGCCAGCGTTCATGCGCGCGCTGACCACGGCGTCGATGGATACGCCCGGCCCGTATGAGAGCGTGGCCAAGGAAGGCTTCTTCAACGTCACACTCCCAGACTCCGCTTGGCCGGCCAAGGATATTGAAGAGTACATGCAAGGCTTCAACCGCGGCACTATTATCAGCACGGCGGTTCACGAAGTTTTTCCCGGCCACTATATGCAATTCCTTTGGCTGAAGCAGGTGCCGACCAAGGTGCGCAAGCTGGCCGGATGCAGCTCGAATGCCGAGGGCTGGGCGCACTACACCGAGCAGATGATGCTCGACGAAGGCTATGGCAACGGCGACCGCAAGCTGCGCCTCGGCCAGTTGCAGGACGCGCTGCTGCGCAACGCCCGCTTCATCGTGGGGATCAAGCTGCACACGGGCCAGATGACCTTCGACGAAGCGGTGGAGTTTTTCGTCAAGGAAGGCTACCAGGTGCGGCCGGTGGCGGAGAAGGAAGCCAAGCGCGGCACCT
>CAZFOP010000016.1:0-19506 GCA_964520085.1 uncultured Solibacteraceae bacterium
TCTTCAGGTCCTCGAGGATGATGTCGCGGACGAAATTCGAAGGGCCGGCCGCGGGCGGGTTGCCCGGCGCGCCAGCATTATCGTTGGACGGGTTCATATCGTTTTCAACTTTTCCAAAGCCTGCCCGATCCGTTCCAGGCAGGTCTCGCGCCCCAGCGCTTCCAGGGTGCCAAACAGCGGCGGAGCGTTCTTGCGCCCGCACACGGCTACGCGCACGGGCTGGAACATCTGGCCGGCCTTGATGCCCAATTCGACCGAAGCCGCGCGCAGCGCCTGCTCCAGCGGGTCGTGCCGGAATTCGGTTACTGCCAGCACTGCCGCGCTTTTCTCCAGCGCGCGCGCCGCCATGGCCAGATCGCCCTTCTGCGGAATGAGTTCCGCCACATCGTACGGCGCCAATTGCTTAGCGAAAAAGAAATCGCCCACCGTGGTCACTTCGCTCAACAGCCGTATGCGCTCTTGAATTAGTGGCGTAACCAGCGCCATTTTCTCCGGGCTGACATCGAAACTGGCGCGCGTAACAAACGGCGTCAACGCCGTAGCGAGTTCGTCGACCGGCATATTGCGAATGGTTTCCCCGTTCAGCCAGACCGCTTTCGGATCGAACGGCTCCGCTACGCTGAAGTTCACCACCGCGTTGCTGCGATTGATGCCATCGAGCGTGAACGCGCTGGTCAATTCGTCGAGCGTCATGCGCTCACGATCGTCCTTCGGCGACCAGCCGAGCAGGCACAGAAAGTTGAGGAACGCATGAGGCAGAAAACCGGCGTCGCGATACGTGGTGACGCTCACCACCGGCCCGTGCTTGCGTTTCGAAAGCTTGGCCCCATCCGGCGCCACCAGCAATGGCAGGTGCGCGAACTGCGGCGGCTCCACGCCCGCCGCTTCGAAGATCAGAATGTGCTTGAATGTATTGGTGATGTGATCCTGGCCGCGAATGATGTGGCTGATGTGCAAATCGGCGTCGTCCGCGCAGGAAGCCAGATGATACGTCGGCATCCCATCGCTGCGCAGCAGCGCGAAATCCTCGATATCGGCAGTGGATTTCGATTGCTCGCCAAACACGCCGTCGTCGAAAACGATCGCATGCCCGCTCTCGCGCGGCACGCGGAACCGCAGCGCAAACGGCTCGCCGGCCGCCGCGCGCCGGTCGCTTTCCTCGCGCGACAACTCGCGCATCCCGGCCGGAAACAGCCACGTCCCGTGCTCGCCGGAGCGTTCCGTATCCGCAGCGCCCGCCGGCGTGAAATCGCGATACGCCAAATCCTTGGCCAAAATCGCCTGCGCCATTTCGCGATGCAGCGCGAGCCGTTCCGACTGCCGGTATTCCTCGTCCCAGCCGAGGCCCAGCCAGCGCAGCCCGTCGAAAATGGAGTTGAGCGAGACTTGGGTATTGCGCCCCACGTCCGTATCGTCCACGCGCAGAATCATCGTTCCGCGGTGGTGGCGGGCAAAAAGCCAATTGAAAATGAACGTGCGCGCACTCCCCACATGCAAAAACCCCGTGGGAGAGGGCGCAAACCTGACCCTAATCATTTGGAAAGCCCAGTATAACAAGCGGCTGGAAAGCGGTCGGAGATGGCGGCGGGGCGTGCGGAATCGATGGAGGCTGCCATGTGCGGTGGAGACGGCGGGGCGATTCGTCCCAATACATCCCGGCGATGCGCCTAGCTCTCAGTGATCGGCCAACTCGACGCCCAAGAGTCCGTACCTCTTGAGGATGGGTTTGACCACGACTTTCCACTCGAAGTGGCCATGGTTCTTCTGGGACTGCTCAAGTCGCTCCTTGAGCTCGGTGCAAAGCTTCTCAACTTCCTCTTGTGGAGGGAGGAGATCCAGCCCCTTCAGGTCCGCCAGGATTTCATTTCGCACGCCGCGAGGCAGGACGACTTTGTATATAGAACCCTTGGTCCGGCTCTCCTGCGGAATCCCGTGGAGGTTCCGGTAGAACGGACAGCCGACGTCTCCCGGGCACAGGAAGAGACCCTGCTGGGCCTCCTGCCGTGGGCTCTTGTGACCTGCGTCGACGAGTGCTATGAGTCGCCTTGGGTTGGATTTGGAGAAAGTCGCTGAAAACACGGCGCCGTCTCCGAACTCAAGCGGCGTACACGGGCTGAGCATGCCGCAACTCGCCTGTGCCGAGCGTTGAAACGCTGCCTTGTCGAACGCCCAGATCGCAAGGTCGCAGTCAAGATCCTGCTGACCCGCGAAGTACGCCGCAACGGACGGTGACGTCGTGCAGTCCAGCAGCCTCGATGGAAGGCCGTAGTGCCGCATCAGCGCGAGCCAAGAGACGCGATCATCATGCGCAGGCGGACTTTGAACGACCGTTGACGCCCTTTGGAACGAGTCAATCAGCTCCTCCTCGCAATCAGCGCGCCGGTAGCCCCCCTTCGTCTCGCCGTTCCAAAAGCGCCCGATGCGATCCAGGCTCGTCTCGAGCTTCCATGCCGAGTCGGCCATGCCTCGGAACACGTACCGGCCCTTGAGTTTGTTGAGAAGCTCCTTCGCATCTCCCCAGGTGCCAAGCGGAACGGTCTCTTCCCAGAGAAGATCGGTCATCTGCCCCGATATTACGACACCGGAACACACCTCCGCCAGCCAAATTATCGGCCGCCAGCACGGAGCGAATCCGTCGCCCAGAGTGCTACAATTCTGTATATACACATGGTCTTCGTGTGGGACGAGAAGAAGAACCGAGTAACCGCCGGAAGCACGGCATTTCGTTTGAGGCAGCGGCACGGGTCTTCGACGATCCAAGTGTCGTGTCATACCCGGACCGCGTGGTTGAAGAAGAGGAGCGTTGGCATTCCATCGGCAGCGGAAGCGGTATCGCGATCATACTCGTGGTCCACACAAGTGAGGAACAAGCTGGTGAAGAAGAAACCCGTATCATCTCGGCAAGAAAAGCGAGTCCCCGCGAGCGCGCCCTTTACGACTCCCATCAGTGACAAGCAGCGCCGGGAGTTGAAGCGGCTCGCCGCGCGTCCCGATTCGCGGATCGACTTCTCGGATGCGCCGGAACATTTGCCGCGCGCATCCGGCATTCAGGTCGGGCGATTCTATAGACCAATCAAACAGTTGGTGAGCCTGCGCGTAGATGCCGACATTCTCCACTGGTTCCGGGGACGCGGCAAGAAGTACCAGACCTACATGAACGAGGTTCTGCGCCGCGAAATGCAGACGAACGAACGGAGCCGGTGACCAGCGTATGACACGCTCGCTACCTCCACATGCGACCGCTCCCTTTGGTCGCGGCTCTGAAAGCAATCGGAGCCGCGACCAAAGGGAGCGGTTGCCGACGATGGAAACGGCTCTTCCTTAACAGCCGCGACAGCTTCACTCAGCGCGCGCCGCCCCCTACCACTGCGCGTACGCCACGCCATCCAGGCCCATCTTGTCGGAGCCGCTGTGGACGTCGAAGATGCCGGGTTCGGCCTGGTTGAGGGCTTGGCTGGCGTCTTCCATCACGATCTTCCAACTCGAGTTATCGCCGGTCATCGGATCGATGGGAACGTCCTTGAGGTAGCCCTCGGTCACCAAGTCCTGCAACGCCTGCGGCGCTTTTTCCTTGTCGTAAGTATAGTTATCGATCACCGTGCGCAGCGTGAACAGATTGTTGGCCAGCACGCTCTCCTTAGCGCGGATAATCGACTTCTGGTAAATCGGGATGGCCATGGTGATTAGGATTACGATGATCGTAATCACCACCATCAGCTCGACGAAGGTGAAGCCGCGGCGCGCGCTCTTACCACTCCGCATAGGCCGTTCCATCGGGCGCTTTCTGGTCCGTCTTGGTGTACACATCGAAAACGTTTTGGCCGCCCCAACTGTTTGATGTGGGATCGTCCTGATCGCTGCGCATGCCCCATTCGGTCGAGTTGGTGAACGGGTCGCGCGGAATGCGGCGCAGCAGCTTGATCTTCTTATCGTCGGCGGAGCTGCCGATCTTCACTCCATCCACCAGGTCCTGTAACGTTTCCGGCCAGCAATTGGTGCCCTGC
Source organism: uncultured Solibacteraceae bacterium (assembly GCA_964520085.1). Taxonomy (GTDB): domain Bacteria; phylum Acidobacteriota; class Terriglobia; order Bryobacterales; family Bryobacteraceae; genus Bog-375. Next base: position 4,005 of record CAZFOP010000016.1, read on the forward strand.
TTCACCGGGCCGAACACGCCCATGTCGCAATAGTCTTTGTATTTGTCGATGGCCAGACGCATGTCGTCGAGCGCATAGCGCAGGGCGCGCTCGCGCTCGGCCCGCACCTTGGCGCGCGCCAGCGGCACAGCCATGCTGGTGAGGATCAGCATAATGGTGAACGCCACGATCAGTTCCACCAGAGTCAATCCGCTTTGCTTCCGCCGCCGCATCGCGCCTCTCACTTTACTGTGACGGTGAGCGCCGCGCTCCTGTTGCCGATCGCGCCTCCGCGGGAGTCCTTCACCGTCAGGGATGGAATCGTGACGATACCGCTGCCCGCGCCAACCGCCTGGAAGCTGAGCGTGACCAGCGTGCCGGTGGCCGCCGTAACGCCAGGGCTACCGGGTGCCACGGTAAGCGTGACGCTAGCCGCGCCGCGCTCGTTCTGAATGTTCTTGGCGAACACCGGCCGCTGGCCGCCCAAAGAGAGCAGGCCGCCCAGCGCGATGTCGTTCAAGTGGAGCAGCTTCGGGTCGAACTCGAAATTCAACGGCGCGGAAGCCACGTCCTGCCCGTTATCCAGCGTCACATCCACGTTGAAATTGGCGCCCGCCGCCGCATCCACGTGCCCCGGCTTGAAGTAGACGCGGGCCGGACCATTGAATCCGGGCATGCGAACTCCGCCAGTGGGCGGTGGTTCGGCTCCAGGCGCGAACGGCGGCGCGGTTGCCGGCGGCAAACCGGCGGCCTGCACAACCGGCAGCGGATTGGCGGCAGACGGTACGGTTGCCGGCGGCGCAGTTGCCGGCAACGCCGTGTTGACGGCTGGCGGAACTTCGGCCGCGGCCGGCACCGTGGAGACTTCCTGCGGCCTCGCCGAGTGGTTTAGATGGATCACCGTATTGGAGCCAACGTCGATGGTGCGCAGGTTCTCGGCGGTGATTTCGGGCTGCCGGATAACGTGCGGAATCACCACGATCATCAGTTCGTCGCGGTTGTGGTTCACGCTGGAGCCTTTGAACAAGTTGCCCAGGATCGGAATGCTGGAAAGGCCCGGAATGCCGGTCACCGTTTTATCGTCCTCGGTATTGATTAGCCCGCCCAGCAGCCCCACCTCGCCTTCTCGCATGCGAATGTCGTGCTGCACTTTGCGCTGGCCGATCACCGGCTGTTGGATGCCGCCCACGTTGACGTAACTGGCAACGGTCGAAATATCCAGATCGATGTGCATGGTCACGTCGCCGTTCTCATGCACGCGCGGCGTGAGTTCCACGTTGACGCCCACGTCCTGATAGGTGAACTGTGTGTTCACCAGCGGACTGACCACGGTGGCCGCGGTGGACTGGAAGCTGCCGGTGGCAATCGGTTCTTTCTCGCCGATCTTCAGCGTCGCTTTGACATTATCCACGCTGCGCAGTTGCGGCGCTTGCAGAATTCGCGATCCCGCATCGCTCAGCGCGGCCTGCAGCAGCGCGCTCGGCAGCGTGGTGGCAAAGTCCGCGCTGGATAGGTGGCCGAGCTGCTTGAACGGAATCATAGTGCCCGCGGTGCTGCTGCCAGTGGTGCCGGTTGTCCCCGTCGCGCCGGTGGCGCCAGCCGTGCTGTTGGCAGTGGAAGCCGCCGAGGTGCTGCTTTGCACCTGGATGCTCGAGCGCGGGCTGAACGTCAGCGGCAGGTTCAACCCGGTGGAGGCGATGGCCGCGGTGATCTGTTTGCTGAAGGTGCTGCTGGCTTCGATCACCATCAGATCCACCACCACTTCGGCCTTGGGTTTATCCAGATCGTTGACGATTTTCTCGGCCAACTCCACCTTGTCCGCCTCGCCGCGCGCGATGATGGCATTTTGGCCTTTATAAGCGACCACTTTTTGCAGGTCGGCCACGGTGCGCAGCGCGGTCACCACTTCGTTCAGCTCCGTGTCGCTTTGAATATTCTGCAGGTAGAAAACCTTGACCACCTGCTCCTCGTAACTCTGCCGGTTCTTGGTGCTCTCGTTGGTGACGAAAATGGTGTTGGCTGAAATCGGCTTCCAGAACGACTTCGTCAGCAGCGCGAGATAATCCAGCGACTGGTCGATGGTGGAATCGTTCAGCTCCACGTTGAACCCGTCAGGCTGTGGAGGCTTAAACTCGGGGTCCCAGAGTAAATTAATGCCCGCGTACTTGGCCACGGTGTCGAACAATACCTTGGTCTTGTTGTTCATCTTCAGGTTGATCGGCGCAGGATTGAGCGGCTTCAGCTCGGGTACTCCCAGCAAGCGGCCCAGACGCTCCTGTTGCTGCTTGTGATATTCCTCCGCCGGCGTCAGAGCGCGCTCCTCCGTCGGCGCTTCCTTGCCGGTGGCCGCCTGGCGCTTGCGTTCGCGCTCGATCATTTGCCGCGTGATGTCGACTTCCTGTGCGGCGACAGCCGAGCCGGGGCTGATGCCATATGCCTTGCGGAACTCAACCATGCTCTCGTCCAATTGGCCCCGGTTGCGCAGGCGCAGTCCCGTATCGACGTGCATCTGCGCACATTGGAAGCGGGCTTTTTGGGCGGCCATCTGGTAGGGCAGCTCGGCCGGGTCTTCGGAGAGCGCCTTCTCGTAGGAAGCCAGCGCCGTGTCCCAGTCTTTCTTGCCCTCCGCGATTCGGCCCTCACTCAGAAACTTGTCGCCCTTGCGGGTTCTGGCCTCGAGAGGCGCCAGCGGCGCGAGCATCGCGGCGGCCACCCAGACTGCGGTTAAACGATTGAAAAAACGCATGTTCCTGCTTCCGTCAGGCGTACTGCGGACCCTATGCTAAGATGAAGTCGCACTTCGCGATCTGGGCACATCTAAAAGCATTGACGCGCTTGAGGTTCCGGGCGTGGAGAACAAAATTGGCGGACGAGAAAGACGCGCGTTTCAAGATCCTCAGCGATAACCGGCAGGCCCACCACAACTACTTCCTGATGGAGCGCTTCGAGGCCGGCATGGTGCTGACCGGGACCGAAGTAAAGGCCGCCAAGGACGGCAAAGTTCAGCTTAAGGATGCGTACGGTGCGGTGATCGCTGGCGAGGCGTGGTTGCTGAACGCGCACATCAGCCCGTACTCGCACGGCAACCGCGAGAACCATATCCCCGTCCGCAACCGCAAACTGCTGCTGCACCGGCGCGAGATCGATAAGCTACTGGGCATCACGCGGGAAAAGGGCCTGGCGCTGATCCCCACCAAGGTTTATCTCAAGCAGGGCCGCATCAAGTGCGAGCTGGCCGTGGCTAAAGGCAAGAAGCTGCACGATAAGCGCGAGACCGAGCGCGCCCGCACCGCCGAAGCGGAGGCCCGCGCCGAAATGCGCAGGCGGGCGTAAGACCCTCCCTTTGGTCGCGGCTCCGTTAGGCCGCTACTTACGCGGCTCGCTGGTCGGCGGCACCAGGCCTTTGAGGCGCATGTAGGTGACCATGTTGCCGTAGTGTTCGTAGCCGTGGAACGAGAGCATGTAGAGGCCGGTCAGGCGGGCGCGATTCTGGCCGTAGATCTTCACCGGCTCGGCCGCTTGGGAGTCGGTCAGTCCCTCAAACGCCGCATCGCAAAGAGCGTCGGATTCCTGCAACGCCGCGATCAGCTCGGCTTTGGTGGCCTTGTCGGACGGGGGCTTCGGGGTGGCAACACCTTTCACTTGCGTGCAGATCTGGTTCTGCGAGTATGCAATGTGCGCGATCAGTTGACTGAAGGAACGCACCTCGGGCGTGGGCTTGAAAGCGTAGTTTTCCTCCGGCATCTTCTCGGCGGCGCGCAGGACGACGGTCTTCACGAACCCCCAAGCTTCGCGCGCGTCGGCGGTCAGCGGGCTGGCGGGTGCGGCAGGCGGCGTCTGGCCCGCAAGAGGCAACGTCAGAAAGGGGATGGCGGCTAGCGCGATGAGGAGTCGAAAGCTTGTCATGGACGAATTGTAGCCGATGTGCACTCGTCATGGGAGTTACTCGCCGGCCGGCGAATTGTCGCGATGAGCCAACGGCTGGCTACAGCCGAATACCGTTCACTTGGGGAGCGTTGAGAAAAGCGAAGCGGCAAAGAAGCGTCGAGACGACTCTCGACTCAGCAGGCAAGACTGCCTGCGCCACGCGATGAAGGGAGTAGTATTGGGCTACAGCCGCGGCGGTTCGGGGCCCAGGATTCCCAGCCGGAAGGCGGCGTCGCGCAGGCGGCCGATGCTGGCCGCCATCGCGAGCGAGCGTTCGAATGCCGGCGGAGCGAACAGGGTTTCCAATTGAGCGGCGGCGGCCTGGCAATGTTAGAGCGCGGCCTCGAAGCCGCCCGGCTTCGGCGCGCGTTGCGCTTTCCTGCTTTTGCCGCGCACTTCGCCGATTGCGGCGGCGATCCGGTCGCGGTTCTCCGGCAGCAGTGGAATGGTTTCGCCGTTTGCGCTGATCCCTTCCGCGCTTACCCGCGGCGCGATCTCGCGATACTCGGCGGGCGTGATATGCGCCAGTTGCGCGACGTGAAAATAGGCAGCCCCCAGTTCGTCGAACAGGCGGATACTCACATCGACGTTGCTCCGGCTGGCGCCCAGGAACTTCGTGCAAAACTCGCGCCAGGTGCGGGCATGGCCGCGATAGAGCTTCTCGTTGCGAACGCGGCGAACGCATTCTATTTCAGCGGCGGAACAGCGTCCGGCCAAGGCACCAAAGGCCTCCCGTCGGCCCAGCCATTGGCCCAGCCTGAGGGCTGCTGCTTCGGGCTGTGTATCGATTCGACGTTCTCTCACTTGCGCTCCAGAGGATTCGGCTGGAATCCGGCCGAAATTCCACCGGAAACAAAGGAGTTAAATCCTGTTGCAGGCCTGGTTCTGGCCAAATCCCACCTTCAGGATCGCGCACGGCCGGTCGAAAGCCGCGGGGCAGCAGCGGCTAAGTCGTTCATCCCGCTGGCACAAAGCTATAGCGAAAGCCCGTGACTTCCGCTGAACCGGCGCGCGGGCCGGGGAACCCGATGTGCCGTCTCGGCGTATCTGATTGCGTGGAAGGAACGCGGTTCAGGCTGCTGAGCGACGGTGGAGATGGGATCCGTGGGAGCCTTGACGATTATGGATTGTCGGACCTCCCCGATTGGCTGCAGCCCTGCGTGGTGGTTGTTGTTTGGGTGGTTGTGGCGCTCCTGAGGGTGCTGCGGCTGGTCGTAGAGGAACTGTAGTGCCCCAGGTTGTGGCCGCTCAAACGCGCAGTTCGTAGCCGAGGGCGCGCATGCCATCGATGATACGGGCGCGGATGGCGCTGGTTTCTTCGTTCGACAACGTGCGGTCGGGCGAGCCGGCTGTGAGGCGGAAAGAGACGCTCTTTTGGCCGGGTTCGAGCGGCGGCCCGGAATACTGGCGGAGGAACTCGATCGATTCCACCAGCGGGCCGGCGAAAGACTGCACCTTGCTTTGCAGCTCGCCCGCGGGATCGCGCAGGCCGGCAATCACGGACAGATCGAACGCCGAAGAGGGATAGCGGCGGATCGGCGTGTAACGCAGCTCGGCGGCGGCGGCGAGCGCGCGCACGCGGCCCAGATCGAGATCGAGCACGGCGGCGCGGCCGGTTTCGACCAGCGAAGGGTGCAACTCGAAGACGCGGCCCACGCACTCGCCCTTCCAGAAGATGTTGGCGGCGCGCGCTGGGTGTTCGTAGGGCCGGGACTCGGCCGGCTGCGCCTGGGCGCCCGGCATCAGACAAACGGCAGCGTGGCGGATTTCGTCCAGGCCAGCCGCGCCATCGCCCTGCCGCGCGAACACCGCTGCCGCGAGGTGCGGCACCTCCTCGGGCAATCCCTGTGCGCGCGCGTGTATCTCCAGACCGATTTCGAAAATGCGGAACAGCTCGCGGTGCTTGGCGTTCTCCAGGATGTTGCGCCAGAGACCGGGTAAGAGGCTGGCGCGCATCAGGGCCTGGTCGCTGGCGATGGGGTTGGTGACGCGCACATGCGCGGCCGGATCGAAGCCAAACGCGCGCACGGATTCCTCGGCGACGAACGAATAATTGTAGACCTCGGTGAAGCCGAGATCCACCAGCACGTCGCGGACTTCGTGCTGGAACTTGCGCTCCGGGTTGGCGGGCGGCACGGCAGCGGCCACCAGCGGCGCAACCGGCGCGATGGAATCGTAACCCACCATGCGGCCGACTTCTTCCACCAGGTCGTCGGGCAGCGAAACATCCTTGGTGGCACGCCAGGAAGGCACGGAGACGGAAAACACATCCGGCTTCGTTTCGGCAACACCGAATTCGAGGCTCTCCAAAATGCGGCGCACTTCGACGGGCTCGATCGCGCGGCCCAGCTTGCGGCGCAGCCAGTCGAGCCGCAACTCGATGGGCGGCGGCGCGGGCATCTCTTTCCTCTGGTCCGCCACACCGCCCACCACGCGAACGCCGGGCGATATTTCGCGCAGCAGCTCCACGGCACGGGCGAGTGCGCGCACAGTATTGGCCGGGTCCTGCGCCTTTTCGAAGCGGATGGAAGCGTCGGTGCGCAGCTTGATCGCCGACGATGTTTTACGAACGGAAGCGGCCTGGAAGTTGGCGCTCTCGAGCACCACGCGCCTGGTCCTATCGCTGATGGCGGTGGACGCGCCGCCGATCACGCCGGCCAGCGCGATGGCGCCGGAGGCGTCGGCGATCACCAGGTTGCTCGCATCCAGCGTGTAGTCCTCCTCGTTCAAGCCGCGGAACCGCTCGCCCGAGTGCGCCGGCCGGATGAAGATTGTGTCGCCGGAGAGCTTGTCGGCATCGAAGGCGTGGGTCGGCTGGGGCAGCTCCGCCATCAACAGATTCGTCATATCGACGATGTTGCTGATGGGGTTCAGCCCAAGCGCGCTCAGCCGGTATTGCAGCCAGGCCGGCGACGGCTGCACGTTTATATTTTCGAATTCGAGCGCGCTATAACGTGGGCACAGTTCGAAATCTTCGATCGCAATCCTGACGCGACTGGGGCCGCGCGGCAGCAGGTCCGGATTGACGGGATCGATCAGTTTATGGCCCAGAATGGCCGCCACTTCGCGCGCCATTCCAATGTGCCCCCACAGGTCCGGCCGGTGAGTAAGGCTCTTGTTGTCGATTTCGATAACGCTGTCGGGTGCGCAGCCAGGGACGGGCAAGCCGGGCGCGCCATCAAGCTCGAAAACACCGGAGTGGTCCTTGTTGATGCCGAGCTCGGCGCCGCTGGCCAACATGCCGTCGCTCTCCACGCCATCGATGGTCTTCTTTCCGACTGGCGCCCACACGGTAACGATGCCAGGCTTGCAATTGGGCGCCGCGCAGATCACCGTCTTGCGGCCGAGCGGGCCGAGCGAAACCGTGGCTTTGACGTTGTGGCCGGCGCCAACCGGCTCGACCGATTCCACGCGCGCCAGCGCCGCGCCCGCCAGCAATGCGCCAGCCGGTTCGATGCCTTCGCACTCGGCGGTCTTCATGGTGATCAACCGCTCGAGCGTAGCCGGCGCGCAATCCAGGCCGGCGACCAATTCGCGAATCCAATTGTTAGAGAATTTCAAGGTCGTTCCACCGTCAGAATTGTTCCAGGAATCGTAAATCGCCGCCCTGCAAATGGCGGATGTCGTCAATCCCATAGCGCATCATCGCCAGGCGGGTCAGGCCGAGGCCGAAGGCGAAGCCGTTCCACTCGGCCGGATCGATGCCGCTCATCCGCAATACGTTGGGATTCACCAGGCCACAGGGCAGCAATTCCACCCAGCCGCTCTGCTTGCAAACCGGGCAGCCGGGACCGCCGCAAATCAGGCATTGAATGTCCAACTCGAAGCCCGGCTCGACGAAGGGGAAATATCCCGGCCGCAGGCGCACGGTGACTTCGCGATGGAAGATCGCGGCCAGTAGGGTCTTCATGAAATAGAGCAGGTGCGCAACGGAAACGTCGCGATCGATCATCATGCCTTCCAATTGATAGAAGGTGTGCTCGTGCGACGCGTCCACGCTTTCGTTGCGGAAGGCCCGTCCAGGCGCGATCATGCGCAACGGGGGTCCAAACCGTTCCATGCCGCGCACCTGCACCGGCGAAGTGTGCGTGCGGAGCAGGTTGCCGCCGTCCAGCCAGAACGTATCCTGCATGTCGCGCGCGGGGTGAGTAGCCGGAATGTTGAGCGCGTCGAAGTTGTGATATTCGGTTTCCACCTCAGGGCCATCGAGCACAGCGAAGCCGAGCGAGCGGAACAGCTCTTCGAGTTCGCGCTGGATGCGCGTGATGGGATGCAGATGGCCGCGGCGCGGGCCCGGGGCGGGCAACGTAAGATCCAGCCACTCTGCGTCCAAACGCTTGGCCAGCGCCTCTTCGGCGAAGCTCCGTTGGCGGGCTTCGCAAGCCTGTTCGAGCGTCTGCTTGGCGCCGTTGAGCAGCTTGCCGAAAGCGGGGCGGGCGTCGGGCGCGAGCTTGCCCATTTCCTTGCTCGCCGCATTGAGCGCGCCCTTGCGCCCCAGCACCTCGACGCGCACGGCTTCCAGCTCCTCGCTCGAGCGGGCGGCGCGAATCCGTTCAAGAGAACCGGCGACCAGTTCCCGGATGAAATCTTCCGACATGCGTGTTGAACTTTCGATTGTAGCAAGCGGGGACGGAGGCGCTGGCGCGACTCCCAATGCGGGCAAGCTCAAGCGTGACCCACCACGGCCTCACACGGCGTTGGTGGGGCATGCTTGAGCTTGCCTTTTCGACAAAGAACTGCACGCGCGGCACAGCCGATCGCCCAGCGCCGGACACGAATCAATTCTGCACGGCGATGTAAAGCGTCTGGGTTCCCGGCTGGCCGCCTAGAGTGAAAGTCACGGACACGTTGTCACTGGCGGCAATGCCCGGCACCTCTACGTTGAACTGATAGAGCCCAACGGCGCTTGGCGCGAGTCCGTCGTATTGAACCAGCGCTTCGGTTTGGCCGAAGAAAACATGGAACGGCGCGGCCAGCGTGTTTTTCCCCGGCACAATCTGGCCCGCCGGAACGTTGGGCGTTACCGGCCCGAAGCCGATGCCGTAAAGCGTGATGACGTCGCCAGGCTGCGCGCGGCGCGAAGTCACACCGGCGATTGCACCGGGGGGAAGCACGAAGGTCGTGCCGTCGGAGAATAGCGCCGCCAAATACTGCGTACCGCCAATATTGAACGAAGCCGGCGCCAGCAGTCCTGGCTCCTCCGGATTGACCGTGAGAGTAAGCGGAGCGCTGGCGACGCCGGCCGAAGTGACGACAACCGGTTGCGGTCCCGTGCCGGCGTTCGAGGGCACTTGCGCATTGACTTGGGTCGGGCTGATGTAGTCGATGAAAGCGGACTGGCCGCCGACGGTCACACTGGTCCCTTCGAGCGATGTCGGGGCGGTGTCGCCGGTGAAATCGGCGCCGGTCCAGGAGCGCGAATCCGACGCGAGCTTGGTCCCGTAGATTTCGATCCAGGAGCCGGGCGCAACCGAGGGAAACGCGCCAAAGGCGTCCGCGCTGATAACACCGCCGGGCGTGATGGACGGCGCGGAACCCGATACCGGAGTGAGCATGCGGATCAGGCCGTTCCACGAATCGGCCATGAAAACCCGGCCGCCGCTATCGACGGTGAGTCCAAGAGGAGATTGGAGCCACGCGCCCGTAGCCGGGCCGCTATAGCCGGATTCGCCTTCCGAGCCACCGCCGGCAATGGTGGCGATGGTGCCGGCGGCGGAAACCATCCGCACGACGTTATTGCCCGTATCGGCGATGTACACATTGCCAAGAGAGTCGACAGCGACGCCCTGGGGTGCATTTAACGCGGCACTGGCGGCAGGGCCGCCGTCACCCGAATAGCCGGCCGATCCGCTTCCGGCGATAGTGGAGACGACCCCGTTGGCCAACAGTTTGCGAACCTGGTTACGCTCGTTGTCGGCGTAGTACAGGTTGCCTGCGCCATCTAAGGCGACAGCAGCCACCGTGGCTGGGGCGAGTGTGGTGATCGTCCCACTTGGCGTGACCTTCCGTAACTCGTAATTCCCATCGTCGCCTATATATAAATTGCCGGCGGAATCCACTGCCACGGACGTTGGCGACATAGTCGCTTGGGTTGCAGGGCCTCCATCGTCGGGGTTGACGTCTCCTCCGCCAGCAACAGTGGTGATGATGCCGCTCGCGTCCACTTTGCGAATTCGATCATGGCCCCAATCCGCGATGTATAGGTTGCCGGCGGCGTCCACCGCTACACCACCCGGAGAACCCAGGTGGGCGTCGACGGCGGGGCCGCCGTCGCCCAGGCTTCCGGGCGCCAGCGAGAAACTCCCGGCCACCGTGGAGATAATGCCGGCGGTGGAGACCTTGCGAACCTCATCGTAGCCTGCGTCCGCGATGAAAAGATTGCCGGCCGCATCCACCGCCAATCCGCTCGGTTGCGATAACCACGCGCTGGTTGCCGGACCTCCGTCGCCCGGAACGAAGTTCCGGCCGCCGCCGGCGACCGTCGTGATCGTGTATCCCTGCCCGTGGCAAGTGACTGGGAGAATCAGCGTGGCCGCCGCGACGAAGATAATCGCGAATGCCGAGCGAGGCCAGGAATGAAGATACTCACGAGTTACAGACATACGGATAATTATATCTTTTACAAAAACTATCTTTAGTTATAAGAAACTGGCAGCGAGAGCGCGTTGCTCCGTAATGCGCGCGGCGTACGGACGGGAAAAGTTCAGCGGGATGGACGGCCGGCGCCACGATTAGTGCATGGACGCGATCAACATGGTGGCGTCGTCATGGAAATTGCCGTTTGAAAACTCGGTCACGGCGACCATGATGCGCTTGCGGCGCTCTTCGGAGCTGTCGCCCGGCTCCTGGAGCGGAACAATGAGGCGGTCCTCGCCGAATTCCTCGTCCGCGGCATTGAAGGCCTCGGTGATGCCATCGGTGTAAAGCACCAGGCAGTCGCCCGAGCGCAACTCGGCGGCGCCGGCCGAATAAGTCGTGCCGGGCAGAACGCCGAGCACGGGACCGCCTTCGCAGAGCCGCTCGACAGTTCCATCGCGGCGGCGCAAGATGGGCGGATTATGGCCGGCGTTGCAATAATCGAGACGCATGTGAACCGCGTCGATCACGGCGTAAAAGAATGTAATATACTTTCCGGGCGCGACGTTGCCGGCAATGAGCTGGTTGGCCTTGGCGCACAACTCGGCAGGGGCAAGACCGCCGGGAGCGAAGGCGCGCACAATCGCCTGCAGGTTGGACATCAGCAGAGCGGCCGCCATGCCCTTGCCGGAGACGTCGCCGATGGCAATCGCCGCGCGCGCATCGCCGAGGCGAATGGCATCGAAGTAATCGCCGCCCACCATGCGGGCAGGCTGGCAACCGGCCGCCAGATCGCAGCCCTGGATCTGCGGCAAGTGGGTGGGCATCAGCGCCTGCTGAATTTCGCGGGCGCGCTCGAAATCGGCCTGTTGCAGTTGGAGAGCGCGGCGCTCAGATTCGACCTTGTCTTCGAGTTGTCGATTGCGCGACTCAAGACGGCTCCGGGTCGTCAAGTACAATTCCGTGCCGCAGGCAAACAACATCCACACGACGACCACGATCCGGTCGATGGCGAGCGACGCAGTCCAGTTCTTTTCCAGGCCAATCCGCACTGTCAGGAAGGTGGCTATCGTCACGGTTACCAAGGCCATCGCGAGCGTGCTCGCGAAGAAGACGATCCAGTTCAAAGGGAAGCGGGCCGCGTCCACCCAGCGGCGCACCGTCTTCTGCGTCGGGAGCTGCAACAACGCGGCGGGAACGACGTATACGAGCGCGTGCGCCAGCGCCTCCCCCATCCCGCGCAGGCTTCCGGTGACGGCATACCAGGCGAGCGCGGTCAGCGCCAGGCCTAGACCGATCGTCATCGCCACCATGCGCGCGATGCGCTTTGCCGCAGTGTTGTTACTCACATACGTGAGCTTAGTACAAAACGTCTCCGTGGTTGGGGCGGGGCGGGGAAGCCTGAGTTGGCGCTGGCGAAAGCGCGATCGCCCACGCCGGCGACTTCGTCAGTTTTCGACAGCGATGTACAGGGTCTGCGTTCCCGCGGTTCCCCCGAGTGTGAAAGTCACGGGCACGATGTCACTGGCCGCGACGTTCGGGACGACTACGTTGAACTGATACAGGCCGACGGTTTGAGGAGCGAGTCCGTCGTATTGAACCGTAGCTGCGTTTTGTCCGAACAGGATAGTCAATGGCGCGGCCAGCCGGTTCTGCCCCGGCACGATTTGGCCTGCCGGAATGTTGGGCGTTACCGCTCCGAAACCAATGCCGTAAAACGTGATGATGTCCCCCGGCCGCGCGCGGCGCGAGGATACGCCCGAGATCGCGCCTGGGGGGAGGACGTATGTTGCACCATCCGAAAATAACGCCGCTACGTACTGCTTGCCGCCGATGTTGAAGGCAGACGGCGCCAGCAATCCGGGCTGTTCCTGGTTCACCGTGACAGTCACCGGGCCGCTTTCGTCGTCTCCAATAGCGATCGGCGCGCTTGCGCCGGCGGCAGTAGTGACGACGACCGGTTGCGGGCCCGTGCCAATGTTCGATGGCACCTGAGCGTTCACCTGGGTCGGGCTGACGTAATCGATGAAGGCCGATTGGCCGCCGATGGTCACCCACGTGCCGTCCAGTGAGGCGGGTGCGTTCACGCCGGTGAAGTCGGCTGCGGTCCAGGAACGCGTATCCGCCGCCAGCTTGGTCCCGTAGATCTCGATCCAGGATCCGGGCGCGACTGACGTAAATTCGCCAAAGGCGCTGGCGCTCACCACGCCGTCGGGCGTGAAGTATGGAAGGTCGGTATCCGGCGACCCCAGGGTAATACCGAGCAGAATCGGGTTGGAGCCGTTGTAAGTATCCGTGACGATGATTTGTGTCACGGTTTGGCCGGCAAATGTCGTGCCAAGCGAGTAGTGCTGCTCATCGATCACATATGTGCCGGCTTCTCCGGTTGCGATATTGCCGGTCCCGCCAGCGCCGAGGCAAGCACTGGGGGCAATGCAAGTGAATGCATTCGTAGCCTCGACGCCGGGCACGCCGTTGGTCAGGGTGTTGGTAAACGTGCCCTGATAAAAGTCCCGAATGTTCTCCCCGCCAATCAGTGGAAACGCGATCGATGTGTTCCCCGTGCCCACGAACTGGATGGTGGCGAGCTGTTGTCCGGCTGCGGGCGTATAGGCGTTCATCAGGGTATACGCATCCGTGGGGTTCGCGATGGAAACGTCCATTGTGGTCGTTTTCCCGCTGCCCGAGAAACCGAAGCCGTCCCAGAAGTTGCATGGCGACGCCCCCGCAGGGCCGCAAGTTCCCGTTGCCGAACGTACCGTGAACGGCGTCGCCAACGAATTACTCGTGGTGAAATCGGTAGCGGGAAAGGTATTGATCAGCCCGGTTTGAATATTGTTAGTACCCAGGATCCACACATACGAGTATTCGGTCGCGCCGGCCAGCGATGCCAGCATGATCACGCCCACAAGAATCCTAATCCGCATTGAAAGAAGCCTCCTGTACGACGAATCAAGGCTTCGACAGATCGCGCCTTGGAGAAGCTAAGTATCGGTTGGACGCGATATGTGACAGGCGAGGCGGAATTATTTCGAGTAACGCCGGCAGGCGGCGGGAAATCGGCTCGCGCGGCTTGCTATCCTACCATTCGGAACGCGATGGCACTGACGATCAAACCAAAACAGGATTGCCGCTGGGACTTGGTGGCACTGGGCGAGGTGATGCTGCGCTTCGATCCGGGCGACCGGCGGGTGGCCACGGCGCGCAGTTTCGACGTATATGAAGGCGGCGGCGAATACAACGTCGCGCGCGGGATGAAACGGTGCTTCGGCCTGGATACGGCGATCGTCACCGCGTTCGCCGATAATCCGGTGGGGCGACTGCTGCAGGACCTGATCTACCAGGGCGGAGTGGACCAATCGCTGGTGCGGTGGGTGCCGTCGGATGGAGTCGGCCGCACGGTGCGCAACGGGCTGAACTTCACCGAACGCGGATTCGGCGCGCGGGCGGCACTGGGATGTTCCGATCGCGGTCACACGGCCGTCTCGCAGCTCGAGCCAGGCCAGATCGATTGGGACGCCATCTTCGGCCGCGACGGCACGCGCTGGTTCCACACCGGCGGCATTTTTTGCGCGCTCTCGGAATCCACGCCCGCGGTGGCGATCGAGGCCATGGAGGCCGCGCGACGGCATGGAGTGGTGGTCTCCTACGATCTCAACTACCGCGCGTCGCTTTGGCAGACCATCGGCGGCAAGCGGAAAGCGCAGGAGGTGAACCGGCGCATCGCTCCGCTGGTGGACGTGATGATCGGCAACGAAGAAGATTTTTCCGCGGCGCTCGGCTTCGAGATTCCAGGTGTCGATGAGAGCCTGAGCGATTTCGAAACGGCCGCGTTCCGGCAGATGATCGAACGGGTGTTGCGCGAGTTCCCGTTCGCCGTGGTGGCGACCACGCTGCGCAAGGCCAGGACCGCCACGCGCAACGACTGGGGCGCCATCTGCTGCGCCGAGGGCCAGTTTTACGAAGCCAAACACCGGCCCGATCTGGAGATCTTCGACCGTGTGGGCGGCGGCGATTCATTCGCCTCCGGGTTGATTTATGGATTCCTCACGGGCCAGCCGGCCCAGTGGGCGGTGGATTGCGGCGCAGCCCACGGCGCGTTGGCGATGACCACGCCTGGCGATACTTCGATGGCCACACTCGATGAAGTACTGCGCCTGATGAAAGGCGGCGGCGCGCGCATCGCGCGGTAGAGCGAGCTAAGCCGGCGGCTTGCGGCCGCCGAACATCGCCAACTCGAACACCTTCAGATAGCAGTCGACGTCGGTGAAGCCGATCTCGCGCAGCCACTGGCATTGCGTTTCAAGCGGCGCCAGAATATTCGCCGCAATATCGGGACGACCATAGTAGGTCTTCTCGATCTCGCTGCGGCTGCGGTCGCGATGGAGGCGTTCCAGGTGATCGAGGAATAGGCCGTCATGCACCGACTCGACCCAGGGCGAGGGTGAAGCCACGTGCTCCAGGTTGAGAAACAGGCCTCCGGGCGCGAGCAGCCCAAAGATTTCCCGATAAACTTCCCGCTTGCGGCTGTCGGGTTGATGATGAATCGAGTAACCCGACACGATCGCGTCAAAAGGGCCAAATGCATCCGCGGACCCGATCCAGGATGCGGCTCCGTAGTCGGCATTGACACGGCGCACGGCATAACGTTGCTGGGCAAAGCGATTCCGCGCCGCCTCCAGCATGGGTTCGGAAAAGTCCATCAGCACGCCGCGCGCCTTCGGGAAGCGCTCGAAAATCGCGGCGGCCAGCGCACCGTCGCCGCAGCCGAGGTCGAGAAAATCGCAAACAGGGCGGCCACCCGCCGCCAGCAGCCGAAGCATCACGTCCAATTGCTCTTGTGCCAGGGGGATCGCGCCGCGAACTCCCTCCAGGTAGACGCTGGCAACAGCGGATGTCTTCCAGACTTCGTCTGCGCGTGCAGGCATGCTTCCAGTTTAGAGGATCTCCTATAAGGGTCCCTCGGTCCGCCGGCCTTGCTATTCACCTGCCTCACTCTTCCCGCATGAGTTTGGATGGA